>NZ_JBHVVI010000190.1:0-11982 GCF_042883685.1 Kitasatospora sp. NPDC058190 | reverse complement strand
GCCAGGCCGGGTCCTTCCACCGCGGGCTGCGGACCGTGGCGCTGGACGGCACGCATCTGCACGTGCCCGACGACGAGCAGGTCACCTGGCGTTACCCGAAGCGCGTCGGCGAGTTGCTGGAGTTCGGTTACCCGCTGCTACGCCTGCTCGTGGTGGCCGAGTGCGGCACCCGGGCCGTACTCGCCGCCTGCTTCGGCCCCGAGGACGAGGGTGAACTTCCCTACGCGCGCCGCCTGCTGAGCTGCCTGGATGCCTCGATGCTGCTGCTCGGCGACGCCGCCTTCGACGCCGTGGAGTTCCTGCGCGAAGTGACCGCGACCGGCGCACAGTTCCTCGTGCGCTCCTCCGCCCGGCGCCGCCCGACCATCCAGCGCCGCCTGCCCGGCGGCTCCTACCTGGCCCGCCTGGCCGCCCCCTACCGGGCCGGGAGCGGCTATGGCGTGCTGCCGGTGCGCGTGATCGAGGCGTGGTGTCGACGACGGCGTAATTCCCCAGGGGCTGTGTTCACGTAATTCCCCAGCCCCTGGGGCTGACGGAGGCTACTTGGTCGGGGGTTCGGTGGGGCTCTTCGGTCGCTTGTTGGGGCGGTAGCTGGGGCCGTTCATGATGACTGTGCGACATCCCGTGAGTTCTCCTGAGTCCCGCTGAGTGACCGGGGCCGTGGCCAGGGGCTTCTTCCTCCTTCGAGTGCCCCGCTGGGCTGTGACGTAACTTCGGGATTCCTGAAGCGTTCTCAGCTCGTGCGACCGATCTGCGGTCCGGTCGAAGGCGAGGAGGCGCGAGTTGGCGGTGCTGGCGGTGGTGCGGGACCTGCGCGAGTACCGGGATCCGGTCTCGGCGGAGGAGCTGGAGCGGTTCGAGACCGACGTGCTGGCCGGCTTCGTGCTCGCACGGGCATCGGCGGGGCTGACGGACGGCACGATCCGCGGGGACGTCGGGCACCTGGAGCAGGTGCGGACCTGGTTCGGCCGGCCACTGTGGGACTTGGAGCCGGCCGACGCGGACGCGTACTTCGGGCGGGTGCTGCGGGGCTCGCCCAGCGGCACCCGCCTGGCCCGTTCCCAGGCCCTGAGCACGTACTTCCTGTTCCTGGAGCTGCGGCACAAGGTTGAGATCCACCGGATGACCGGCCGGGTCGTCGAGTGCCCGATCGACGAGATGAACCGCCCCCGCGGCTCGAAGGACGCCCAGCTGCGGATCCCGCCGACCGCCCCGGAGGTCGGCCGGCTGTTCACCGGCTGGGGCGGCGAGCTGGCGACCTGCCGCAAGTTCGCCCCAACCGCCAGGAACTATGCTGCCGCGAAGCTGATGTCCCAGGTCGGCCTGCGGGTGAGCGAGGCGTGCGGGCTCGACCTCACCGACATCAAGTGGCACCTGGGCCGGTTTGGCAAGCTCCACGTCCGCCTCGGCAAGGGCGCCCGCGGCTCGGGGCCGCGCGAGCGGATGGTGCCGCTGATCAACGGCGCGGACCGGACACTGCGGTGGTTCATCGAGGACGTCTGGGGCCAGTTCGACGACGACCACACCCGCCCCGGCACCCCGCTGTTCCCCTCCGAGCGCAAGAACGCCGACGGGTCCTCGCGCCGGGTCGGCGACGACGCCCTGCGGAACGGCCTGGCTGCTGCGGTCGTGGCTCATCTTCCGGGCTGGACAGAGAAGTTGACCCCGCACGTCCTGCGGCACTTCTGCGCATCCGAGCTCTATGCGGGCGGCCTGGACCTGGTCGCAATTCAGGAGGTTTTGGGACATTCCTGGATCGCCACGACGATGCGGTACGTCCACGTCCAGCAGACCAGGGTGGAAGATGCCTGGCTTGCCGGGCAGCAGCGCGCCGCGAAGCGGCTGGAAGGACTCATGGGATGAAGTGGAACCTACGGCTGACCGCCGCCAACAAGGGCGTCTGGAAGGCGTCCGAGCTGCAGCGGAGCCTTGCCGAGCACGGCCTGGTCATCTCGGCCGGGAAGATGTCCGGCCTGTGGTCCGGCCAGCCGGTCTCCCTGAAGCTGGAGGACCTGGACGTCATCTGCGTCGTGCTCGGATGCGAGATCGGTGACCTGCTGATTCCCGAGCCGCAGAAGGTCTCCCGCCCTGGCCAGGCCAACGAGACGGAGAAGATCGCGGTCGGCGCCGCGGCTACCCCGCCGACGGTGGTCCCCAAGCGCCGGGACGGCCGCTCGCTGCCGCCGGAGTGACCCGGTGGCCCGCTTCCCGAAGGGGTACGTCAAGCCGACCGACTCCTGCGACAGCTGCCTGGCCTGGGGGAACTTCAGCGGTCGCCGCTGTCCGACGTGCTACATGTTCAGCCGGAGCCACGACGAGGCCCCCTGTGTCGGCTGCCGTCGCGTCCAGCCGACGAAGTGGAGCTACTGCCGACTGTGCTGGTGCGAGGCCCGCCTCGGCGCCAAGAGCGCAGACAGCCGGCCTCTGGGTGAGACGGACGTGAGGTCGCGGCTCGGCGCTGTCCGGCACCACCAGCTCTTCTTCGTCGGCATGCACTACCGGAGGAGGTCGACGCCTCCTCCGCCACGACCCCGAGGCCGGCGGGGAGCCCCGCGCAAGCCGCCGCCCCCGCCGGCCTGGCGCCCGGATCCCGGCTGGAGGCAGCTACCGCTCTTCGACCAGGTCCCACGCGACTACAGCCGCCTCGACCCGGCCGACGCTGATCTGACCAGCCCGTGGCTGGCCTGGGCGAAATACCTGGCCCATCAGCTGGCCGAGGCTCGCGGCTGGGGACGCAACATCCGCTTCGCCGTCAACCGCGGCCTGGCCTTCGTGCTCACCGGCTACGTCGAAGGCGACGTCATCCGCCACACGGAGATCTTCGCTCCCTTGAGGTCCCTCGATCTGAGCGTCGGCCACATCGTCACCGTTCTAGAAGAGATGGGCATCTTCGAGGACGACAGCCAGCCCTCCTTCGAACGATGGCTCGCCGAGCGGCTGGCGGGCCTCGCACCCGGCATCCGCTCGGAGGCCGAACGCTGGACCCGCGTCCTGCACGAGGGCGGCCCGCGCAGCCTGCCTCGCCGAGAGGGAACGGTCTGGCTCTACCTCAACGGAGTCCGCCCGGCCCTGCTGGAGTGGTCGGACCGTTACGACCACCTACGGGAAGTGACCCGCGACGACGTCCTCACCTGCCTCAAGGCTCTGCACGGGCGCCACCGCCACAGCCAACTCGTTGCCCTGCGTTCGCTGTTCGGCTGGGCCAAGCGGAACGGGCTCGTCTTCCGCAACCCCACCAGCCGGATCAAGGTCGGGCAGTACGAGTACGCCGTGCTGCAGCCACTCGTCCCAGAACAGGTCGCCCGGGCCGTCGCGGCGGCCACGACCCCGGCGACACGACTCATCCTCGCCTGCGCCGCGGTCCACGCCGCCCGGGTCGCCCAGATCGGCGCCCTCATGCTCGATGACGTCGACATCGGCAACCGGCGGCTGACCATCGCCGGCCGCGTTCGCCCCCTGGACGACCTGACCCTGAAGCTGCTGCTGGACTGGCTGGAGCACCGGCGCACCCGCTGGAACACGGCGAACCTCCACCTGCTGATCAACAACCAGACCGCGAACAGGACCATTCGGTCCAGCAACCACTGGATCAGCGCCGCGATGCGCGGACAGGCCGCAACGCTGGAGCGACTCCGCGTCGACCGACAGCTCGAAGAGGCCATGGTCCATGGCCCCGACCCGCTCCACCTCGCCGAGGTCTTCGGCCTCGATGAGAAGACCGCCATGCGTTACGCGGACTCCGCGCGGGCGCTGTTGGAGCAGGCCGCTGAACGGTCACTTCCGTGAATCCCGCTCGACTGGGATTACGTCATTGCGAGGATGAGCAGGCCGTCACGATCGATTCAGCAGCCGGGTCCGATTGGCGCAGACGATGTGAGGGCGAGCGCGGCGATCCGCAACTCGGCAGCCCACGTCTGCTGGTCAAGTCCCAGGGTGTACTCAAGGCAGCACACGCATTGCGGGATCAGCCGCAAGAATGATCGCTCCTCCTCGGTCTCGACCTCCGTCTCCCAGCAGTCGTCCGTCGCCAGGTCGGCGAGGGCAACTTCTCCATCAACGAGCCTCGCCGCGAGCCGGCGCAAGGCGTGGCGCCGCGCCAGCCCGGGATCGGGCAATTTGATCCCGGACTCGGAGAGTGCTTGCTCGAACGCGATGCGGATATCGTGGGCGTCCGCGTTGCGCGGCCAACTGGCAAGCTCACACAGCGTCGGGGTGTCCAGCCCGGCCGCGAGTGCCTCAGCAGCGATCATCGGCAGATCCTCCGGGCGGATCTCGTCCGCCCGATAGCGGCAGGCCACCTCAGCCAGAGTCATGAGGCCGCTCTGCGTTGGGGTATCCGGCTCCGGTGTCGTTCCTGCTGGTTTCATGACTCTTACGATGCCAGCACCGTTCCCAAGAAGGCTGCCCGGGGGCGCTCTGCTCGGCGCCCACCGGCGTGTTCGCCTGAACCCGAAGGCCGACCCCGCGAGAACACAACAGTCCGCCCTCGGGTTCCCGCTGAGATCCCTTCAGTTTGCGTGAACCCACGGGCCTCCTCGGCCTCGGGGAACATCGGTACAGCGGTTATCGGTGAGAACGATCTTGGTCAGGATGTGAGGGTGCTGACCCGGTTCTCGTACTCGCGGCGGGCCTTGCGCTGTGCCGGGACTGCGGGGATGCCCTGGCCGCCGTCGAGCGGCTGGCAGCGGGCGAGGAGCTGACGGTGCACGGCGGGAACGGCGCTGACGCGCAGGGTGTAGCCCTGGCCGCGCCGTACGGCCACCCCCTGGTCGAGCGCGGCTCGCTCGGCGGGCTCGAGCTCGGTGGTGCGGAGGTAGTCGGCGACCTTGCCCGGCATGTCTAGGGTGACCGGCTCCTCCGAGGCCGGCGCGTCCTCCTCTGGGGCTGTGTGGTTGGGCAGGAGGTCGGCGACGGCGGTGCGGATCGCGCCGCGGCTGACCCGGTGGTCGCGGGCGAGTGCAGCGATCGAGCGGCCTTCCAGGTACGCAGCGCGCACGTCATCGGCCTTCGAGGCCGCCACTGCCGGGCGGCGTCCGCCTTTGCTGCCCTTGGCCTCGACCGCCCGCAGTCCGTCGTAGGTCAGCTCGCGCTGGAGGTCGCGCTGGAGTTCGCCGGCGGCGGCGAGGGTCTGCACCATGAACTTCACGGTGGACAGCAGTTCTCCGGTGCGCGGGTGGCGGGCGGTGAGGTCCATCGCGGAGAACGCGCCGTCGTGGATGCGCAGCGCGAGGTGGTCGCGGTGGAGGACGTCGAGCACGTCGAGGATGTGCCCGGTGCCGCGCACGAGACGGAACATCTCGGAGATGTGCACGGTGTCGCCTGGCCGCGCGTAGGTGAGCAGTTCGCGGAACTTCGGGCGCTGGAGGGGGTGGAGGCGGCTGGAGGTGCCCGGGGGCTCCTCGGGGGTGGCGCGGTCCTGGTTCGGGCCCTGGCGGAACCGGAGCACGTGATCTTGGTGCTACTTCCGCTGGATCAGCGACCGCTGTTAGCGTGCCATCCATGATCAAGGGCAACTTAGCGGGTCGAATAGGCCGGATGGCGGGGGACAGTAGGCCGGAGCGCGTGCTGGTCGCCGCCAGTTTCGTCAACCGAGTCGGCAATGGTCTGTTCAACGCGGCGTCAGCGCTCTATTTCACCTTGGTCGTGGGCCTGCCTGCGGTGCAGGTCGGTGCCGCGCTCACCATCGCCGGAGTGATCGGTCTGTGCGCGGGGATACCGGGCGGGCATCTCGCAGATCGGCGAGGGGCTCGCACGATCATGATGTTGGCCCTCGCGGTCCAGGCCGTGTCGATGGCGGCCCTCGTCCTCGTCGAGAGCTGGGCCGCGCTCACGATCATCGCGACGGTCGACCAGATCGCCGCAGCGGCTGGTGGGGCGGCGTGGGGCGCGCTGGTGGTCCGGGTCGGGGGTGAGCGCCCGGCCCTGTTCCGTGCCAAGCTGCGCACGTTCGTCAACCTGGGCGTCGTCCTGGGAACGGTGGGTGCGGGGCTGGCGCTGGCCGCGAACACCCGCGGCGCCTATGTCACGCTGATCCTCGGCAACGCGGTGAGCTTCGCCCTGTGCGCGGTGCTTCTGCTCCTGCTGCCCCGCTATCCGGTACTGGCAGCACCACCGCAACGGCGGCGCTGGCCCGTCCTCGCGGATCGTCCCTTCCTCGCGTTCACCGCCCTCTACGGGGCCATGGGACTGCAGTACCCGGTGGTCTCACTACTCCTGCCGATCTGGATCTCCGAGCACACCGAGGCGCCGCGCTGGACGGTGGCCGCGCTGTTCGCCGTCAACTCCCTGTTCTGCGTGCTGATGCAGACCAGGATCGGCTCGCGTATCGAGACCCCGCACGATGGCGGCCTGGCGTTTCGCACGGCGGGGCTGCTCTTCCTCGTCAGCTGCCCGATGATGGCACTGGCGGCGTACACCCCTGTCTGGGCGGCGGCGGGACTGGTCCTGGCCGCGATCTTCGTCCACAGTCTGGGAGAGGTTTGGGAGTCATCGGCGGCCTTCGCCCTGGGCTTCGGTCTTGCTCCCGACCACGCACAGGGCCAGTACCAAGGTGTCTTCGGTCTCGGCTTCAGCGCGGGCCAGGCTCTTGCCCCCGCGATCCTCACCACGGTGGTACTCGGCCTCGGCACGACAGGCTGGCTGCTGCTGGCGGTGTTCTTCGCGGCACTGGGCGCTGTCGGTCCATCTCTTGCCCGCTGGGGCATGCGGACCCGGCCGCAACCAGGTGTTGCTGCGGAAGTGACGGGATGACCGCGAGTTAGTTTGGTGGGGGCTGGTCTCGGTCGAGCCCGGACGAGAGGACCCGACACCAAATGACCGCTGTCAACGCAATCCGATCAGCCGGGCGACCATGCCCTCCAATCCGCCACGGAGGCCGCCCTGTGGACCGCACCGACCCCGCTCGCCACGGTCCTGGACGAGATGGCCGCTGAGCACCGCCGCAGCGCGCGGATGCGTTCGCTCGGGGGTGGGTGCCGGATCGACCCGGCGCGGTGACGGGCCACCCGGTTTCGTCTGCTGCGGCTGCGGGGGCAGGGTACCGGGCCTTCCCGGCCATCCATGAGCCCGGCTCATCGATCCATGAGCTATTCGATCTTGTTCGGCCCTTCCGCCGGCTGGTGGGCTGGTCACATGACGAATGCGGAAACCCTCGCGCTCCCGGCCGGCTCACCCCCTGCCCACCGCTGGTCACCGGTCCTCGCGGTCGCCCTGGCCACCTTCGCCGTGGTGTCCTCGGAGATGATGCCGGTCGGCCTGCTCACTCCCATGTCCCACAGCCTCGGCGTCTCGGACGGCACCACCGGTCTCTCCCTCACCATCACCGGCCTCATCGCCGCCGTGCTCTCGCCTCTCACCCCGGTACTCGTCGGGCTACGCGACCGCAGGGCCGTCCTGATCGCCTCCGTGCTGCTGCTCGGCCTCGCCAACGCGGTCACCGCCCTCGCCCCGGACTTCGCGGTCCTGGCCGTCGGCCGGATCCTGCTCGGCGCCGCGATGGGCATCGTCTGGGGCCTGGCCGCGAGCCTCGGGCCCCGCCTGGCCGACGGTCCGAAGATCGCCCTGGCCATGACACTGATCTTCTCCGGCGTCTCCATCGCCTCGGTCCTGGGCGTCCCACTGGGCACCTACCTCGCCGCCCTGCTCGACTGGCGCGCCGTGTTCTGGGCGCTCGCCCTGCTCGGCGCCGTCTGCGCCGCCGTCCTCGGCGCCACCCTGCCCGCGCTGCCGGTCACCGAGCGCGGGCGCCTCGCCGGCCTCACCGACGCCCTGCGCAACCGGGGCGTCGCCGCCGGGACCGCCGTCACCGCCCTCGTCGTGCTCGGCCACTTCGCCGGCTACACCTACGTCCGCCCGGTCCTCGAAACCGACGCGGGCCTGAGCAGCGGGGCCGTCGCCACCTGCCTGCTGGTGTACGGACTGGCCGGAGTCGTCGGCAACTTCACCCTCGGCCCGCTCTCCGGCCGCCGGCCCAGGACCGCCGTCGCGATCGCCCTTTCCGGCGTCACCCTGGCCGTCCTGCTGTTGCCGCTCGCCACCGGCGGCGTCGTCGCGGTACTGCTCACCCTGGTCGTCTGGGGCGCCTCGTACGGCGGGGTCTCCGTCTCCACCCAGACCTGGGTCCGCACCGCCGACCCGACCCGGATCGAGGCCTCGGCGGCCGTCTGGGCGGGCGTGTTCAACGCGAGCATCGCACTGGGTTCCCTCGCCGGTGGGCAGATCGTCGACCGGGCCGGGAATCACGCCGTCCTGGTCACGGCGGCAGGGCTGACGGCCGCCGGACTGCTGGTCACCGCGCTCACCCGCCCGGGTGGCGGTTCCGTCAGCTGACCCTTGCCCGCAGCAGCCCGACGAACGGGCCCGCCAGCGGGTGCGGCCGACGCTCGCTCTGCACCACCTGCAGCGCGGTCGGATCCAGCCCCTGCACCGGCAGGTAGCGGATGTCCGGACGCTGGACGTACCGCGTGCTGCCCTCGCACAGCAACAGCCCCCGGCGGGTGCTGGCCACCATCGTGAGTCCCTCCTGAACGGTGGCCGCACTCGCCGGGTAGGCCAGTTCCCGCCCGCTCGCCGTCCGCCGCGGGGCGTTGGCGAGCCGCCAGTACTCGGGCGCCGGACCGCGCGGCTCGATCAGCGGCAGCGCGGCCAGCTCCTCCGCGGACACACCGACCTCCCCGGCCGGGCGGCGCGCGGCGGCCACCGCCACGAACACCGGCTGCCGGGAGAACTCCAGCAGCACCTCCAACCCCGGCTCCCGGCACGGGGCGAGCACGATCGCCAGATCGACCTCCGCCCGGCCGAGGTGCGAGAACGGATCCCCCCAGGGCAACTCCACCAGCTGCGCCACCCCCTCCGGCAGCCGCCCGATCGCCCGCGCCACCGGCTCGTACACCGCGCACTGGAAGCCGAGGCGCAACGGCCGGTCGGCAGCCGCGGCGCGCGACCGGGCGTCCTCGTACCCTGCCCGCAGCCGCTCGAACGCGGGCACCACCTGCTCCGCCAGCCCGCGTCCCAGCCCGGTCAACTCCACCCGCCGACTGGTCCGTTCGAACACCGGCGCCCCGATGCGGCCCTCCAGCCGCTTGATCAGCTGGGATATCCGGCCCTGCGAGACACCGAGCACCTCCGCCGTCCGCCCGAAGTGCAACTGGTGCACGAGGACGGAGAAGCACTCCAGCTCCTGCAGCGGCAGCTCCGGCAGCACCGGCTCGGGCCCCGGGGTCGTCCGTTCCACCCTGGCAGTCTATGCGGGGCGACGCGGTCCCCCTGACGCCCCGAACCGCACCGCCTGGTCCCGCCCGGCTGCCGCCCGCCCCCGCTCGACTCGCGTTGCTCACGTGTCTTGTAAGCCGGCCGTCCTCGGCGCGCTGGGCGTCCTCAAGGTCGCCACGGCCGATCAGCTCCAGCGCCTGCTGCGCCCGGGGGCGGTGTCGAACAAGGCGGTCCGGCAGGCGCTCGGTGACCTCGGGCTGCACGGCCTGGTTGCCTCGGACGGCAACACCCGGGACCGGCGCAAGACCTGGCGGTTGGAAGGCGCCGCCGGGCTGGACGCGGCCGCCGCCGTGCTCGGGATGGTCCGCTCGGAGATGGGCGGCACCGCCCGGGGCGCCAGCCGCTCCGGCGCCCAGCACGCGATGGCGGTCAACGAGACGATCGCCGCGTTCGTCCTCGGCGGCAGCGCGCCGGGGGCTGCGGGCGGGGTGGGTACGGTGCGGTCCTGGTCGACGGAGACTGAGTTCCTGCTGCCGGGCGGGAAGCGGCAGGTGCGTCCGGACGGCGTGTGGCAGGCCTCGGAGATCGGGTGCCGGTGCTGATGGTCGAGGTCGACCGCTCGACCATGGCCCCGGCCGAGGTCGCCGCGAAGTTCCCCCGGGACCGCGAGCTGTCTCGTATCCCGAATCTGGGATATTCTCCTGGATGTGAGAGATTCGGAACTGTCCCCCGAGGACCTGCGACTCGCCGCCCGCCTGGCCGCGCTCCGCGCCGAGCACGGCTGGTCCCTCGACGACCTCGCCGCTCGCAGCGGCGTCAGCCGCTCCACGCTCTCGCGCCTGGAACGCGCCGAGATCAGCCCTACCGCCGCCCAGCTCGGCCGGCTCTGCTCCGCCTACGGCCGCACCATGTCCCGCCTGCTCGCCGAGGTCGAGGCCGAACCGCCCCAGCTGCTCCGCGCCCCGGACCAGCCGGTCTGGCGCGACCCGGCATCCGGCTTCGTCCGCCGCTCCGTCTCCCCGCCGCACGCGGGCCTGCGCGGCGAACTGATCGAGGGCACCCTGCACCCCGGCGCCGCCATCGACTACGACGCCCCGCCCGTCCCCGGTATCGAACAGCACCTGTGGGTCCTGGACGGCACCCTGGAACTCACCGTCCGCGGTGAGACCCACCAGCTGGCCACCGGCGACTGCCTGCGTTTCCGGCTCTGGGGCCGGTCCCGCTTCCACTGCCCGGGCCCGCGGCCGGTCCGCTACGCCCTCGCCGTCGTCCTGCCGTGACGGCCGTGACCGCCTCGACCGCCGGGACTGCCCGGACCGCTGTGACAACCGTGACCGCCTCGACCGCCGCGCCCCAGGGGGTACCCGCCATGACCGAGATCGTCCGCCTCGCCGCCGCCGACCTGACGGCCGACCAGGACGGGCTCGCCGACCTGCTGCTCGACGCCGTCGCCGACGGCGCGTCGATCGGCTTCCTCGACGGCCTCGACCGCACCGAGGCCGCCCGCTGGTGGCTCCAGTACGAGGACGCACTGGCCGCCGGACACCGCCTCGGCTGGATCGCCCGCGACCCCGGCGGCCGGATCGTCGGCACCGTCAGCCTGGTCCTCGGCGACAAGGACAACGGCCGTCACCGCGCCGAGGTCGTCAAACTGATGGTCCACCGCGACGCCCGCGGCCAGGGCCTCGCCCGTCGTCTCCTCGACACCGCCGAACGCGCCGCCGCCGCGGCCTCCGCCACCCTGCTGCTGCTCGACACGCGCACCGACAGCCCCGCCGAACGGCTCTACCACTCGGCCGGCTGGACTCCGTACGGGCTCGTCCCCGGCTACGCCGCGGACCCCGACGGCACCCTCGCCTCCTGCACCTTCTTCTACAAAACCCTCGCCTGACCCACTCGGCGGCCGGCCTGGACCGGTTGGAGTGCCCGGGGTGCGTGCAGGACCGTGCCGCGAAGGACTTGGGCCTGCTGGTGCTGCCGGTCCCGACGAAGCGGGAGCTGGTGGCCGCGTTGAGGTGCGGGTTCTGCACGCGAGGCTCTACCCGGCCGGGGACCGCTGGGTGTGACCTGTTGGGTTACCGGCAGAGTTCGAAGATGATGTCGTCGAAGTCGGGGAACTCCTGGCCCGCGTGCTCGATGAGGGCCTCGGCCGGGCGCTGGCGGTCGGGGGCGAAGCGTTCCGCGACGGCGATCCGTTCCGGGCTGGGGTGTGGGGTCCGGTCGAGGTGGTAGTCGGTGGTCGCCTCGCAGGGGCCGAACCCGGCGGCGAGTACCCAGAGGAAGTCGGCCAGGTCGGCCGCGACGACGCCGGTCTCGCCCTCGGATCCCATGAAGACGACCGGCTGGTCGGTGAGCGGGCGGTCGGGGCGGGCCAGCCAGAACGCCGCGTACCCGCCGGCGCCGTTCTGCCCGAACACCCGGAAGTTGTCGCTAGTCGCCTCGTCGTTGCCGGTCCAGAGGCGGAGCCAGTCAGTGGTGTCCTCGGCGCAGAGGAAGGCGTCGAAGGGCTCGAAGTCGATGCCCTCGCCGCCGTCGTAGTCGAACGGCGCCGCCAGCGCGGCGGCCAGTGCGGTGGGGAACTGTCGATCATCGGTAGCTGTCACGCGGAGAACCTACCGGGGCCGCGTCGGTGGGGGGTCGTAGGGTTCGGTGGGTGACGACCTCCGATGCGTTTACCGGCCTGCCGGTGCCTGATGTTCTGCCCGATCCGTGGGTGGTGGTGCGGGAGACCGACTGGTTGTCTCTGGACACCGGGTTCGGGACGGGTGAGGA
>NZ_JBHVVI010000189.1:0-12086 GCF_042883685.1 Kitasatospora sp. NPDC058190 | reverse complement strand
AGCTTCCTGGGCCCCTGCGGCTTCCGGTCCCTACGGATCTCGAACTCCATCGCACACCTTGAGCTCGGGTGTTGCGACGACCGTTAGAACCCAAGGTGCCGGCGGGGGCCTTCCGTGTGCGGGCGTTTCCGCGGTCTACGGCTTACGGCTCGAACTTGTAGCCCAGGCCGCGGACGGTGACCAGGTAGCGCGGCGCGCCCGGGTCGGGCTCGATCTTGGCCCGCAGGCGCTTCACGTGGACGTCCAGGGTCTTGGTGTCGCCGACGTAGTCCGCGCCCCAGACCCGGTCGATCAGCTGCATGCGGGTGAGCACCCGGCCCGCGTTGCGCAGCAGCATCTCCAGCAGGTCGAACTCCTTGAGCGGCAGGTCGACCTTGGCGCCGTCCACGGTCACCACGTGCCGGTCCACGTCCATCCGGACCGGGCCCGCCTCCAGGGCGCCCGGGCCGCCGCCGTTCTCGCCGGCGCCGCCGTCCTCGCCGCGGCGGCGCAGCACGGCGCGGATCCGGGCGACCAGCTCACGGGTGGAGTACGGCTTCGTGACGTAGTCGTCAGCGCCTATCTCCAGCCCGACGACCTTGTCGATCTCGCTGTCCTTGGCGGTCACCATGATCACCGGGACGTTGGAGCGCACCCGGAGCTGGCGGCAGACCTCGGTGCCCGGCAGGCCCGGCAGCATCAGGTCGAGCAGGACGAGGTCCGCGCCATTGCGTTCGAACTGCTCCAGGGCGTCGGGGCCGGTGGCGGCGACGGCCACCTCGAAGCCCTCCTTGCGGAGCATGTACGAGAGGGCGTCGCTGAACGACTCCTCGTCCTCGACCACCAGTACTCGGGTCACGATCGGGCCTCCGGGGCAAGCTTGGTTGCGGTTGTCAGGGGTTCTTCCCGCTCCCCGGCGGGGAGCGAACGGGCCGTGCCGTGCGGACGGTCCGTGGTGAGGGTTCGGGGTGCGGCGGCGGGCCCGGCGGTGTGGTCGCCGGGCTCGTCGTCGAAGTCGTCGGCGGCGTCGGCGTCGGCCTCGGCGGCGGCGTCGGCGTCGGCGAGCGCCTCGTCGTCCAGGTCGTCGTCGAGGTCGTCGTCGGCGGGCACCTGTCCGGCGGGCAGGCGGATGGTGAAGGTCGAACCCTGACCCTCGACGCTCCACACCGAGACGGTGCCGCCGTGCGAGGCGGCGACGTGCTTGACGATGGACAGGCCGAGGCCGGTGCCGCCGGTCTGCCGGGAGCGGGCCGGGTCGACCCGGTAGAAGCGTTCGAAGACCCGCTCGCGGTCCTTCTCGGAGATGCCGATGCCCTGGTCGGTCACCGATATCTCGATCAGCTCGCCGTCCGCCTCGCCGAGCGCCGCGGCGCTGGAGATCCGGCGGGTGGCGATCGCCACCCGGGTGCGGGGCGGGCTGTAGTTGACGGCGTTCTCCACCAGGTTGCCGAGCGCGGCGGCGAGCTGGCCGCGGTTGCCGTGCAGGTAGAGCCCGGCGATGCCGCCGGCCGCGATCAGGATCTGCTTGGCGGCGGCCTGCTGGCGGCAGCGGTCGATCGCCTCGGCGATCAGCTCGTCCACCGCGACCGGCTCCGGGTCGACCATCAGCCGGTCGTCCTGGACCCGGGAGAGATCGATGATCTCCTGCACCAGGCTGGCCAGGCGGGTCGCCTCGATCTGCATCCGGCCGGCGAAGCGCTGCACCGCCTCCGGGTCGTCGGCCGCGTCGGCGACCGCCTCGGAGAGCAGCGACAGGGCTCCGACCGGGGTCTTGAGCTCATGACTGACATTGGCCACGAAGTCCCGGCGGACGGCCTCCACCCGGCGGCGCTCGGTCTGGTCCTCGACCAGCACCAGCACCAGCCGGGAGCCCAGCGGGGCGACCCGGACGGACACCGCGAGCGGCTCGACCGCGCGGGCCGCGCCGGGGCGGGGCACCTCCAGCTCGACCTGCCGGATCTCGCCGTCCCGGCGGGTGGCACGGGCCAGCGCGAGCATCTGGTCCACGGCGACCGCGCCGCCGCGCACCAGGCCCATCGCGTACGCCGCCGAGCTGGCCTTGACGACCTCGTCGCCCTCGCCCAGCACGATCGCGCAGGAACGGAGCACGGAGAGTACGGTGTCGACCCCCGGCGGCAGCGGGGGTTCCGGGTTGCCGGTGCCCAGTGCCTGGGCCCGGCCGTAGTGCCTGCCGTTGAGGTGCCTGCCCCTGGCCTGCTCGCGCTCGCTCCAGCGGAAGGCGATGGAGGCGGTGAGGCCGACGCCGAGCCCGGCTATGGCACAGGCGGCGGCAGCGGCCACGTTCACGTCCATGTTGGCAAGCGTAAGCGCACGGCCAGGCCACTCCCCAAGGGCTGGATCAAGGCATCGACCACGCGTTGCCGAGAATTCACCTTCACGTAGCTGCCGATTCACCGCACCGGCCGTACATCGTCGCCCGAACGGCACAGAGTTGGCCATGCAGCCCGTGTGGGAGAGAACGGCGTGCCGATCAGCGGCCGTCGTCTCAGGTGTGCGCGTACGATTCGCGCCACCAGCAGCGGTCACCCGGACACCGGAACGACGGTCGGACGGGCTGACCGGTCGGCACCGCCACCGACACAGCTAGTGAGGAGAGAACATGCGCGACGCGTACCACGAGGAACTGGATTCGATCGGCGACAGCCTGGTCGAGATGGCCCGGCTGGTCGGCTCGGCCATGGGCCGGGCCACCACCGCACTCCTCGACGCGGACCTGGCGCTGGCGGAGAGCGTCATCGCCGCCGACGAGAAGGTCAACGACCTCCACCACGAGCTGGAGAACCGCGCCATCGATCTGCTCGCGCGGCAGCAGCCCGTCGCCACGGACCTGCGCATCGTGGTCACCTCGCTGCGGATGAGCGCCGACCTGGAGCGCTGCGGGGACCTCGCCCGGCACGTCGCCAAGGTCGCGCGGATGCGCTACCCCGAGTCGGCCGTGCCCTCCGACCTGCACTCCACCGTCCTGGAGATGGGCCAGCTCGCCCAGAGACTGGTCGCCAAGGCGGGTCTGGTGATCGCCACCAAGGACGTCGACAAGGCTCTGGAGCTGGAGCATGACGACGACGCCATCGACACCCTGCACCGCGAGCTGCTGTCCCACCTGATCGACGAGCGCTGGCACCACGGCATCGAGACCGCCGTCGACCTCACCCTGGTCGGCCGCTACTACGAGCGCTTCGCGGACCACGCGGTGTCGGTCGCCAAGCGCGTGGTGTACCTGGTGACGGGCGAGCACGTGGCCGAGTTCGTGGCCGCCACCGAGGCGGCGGAGGCCGCCGGGGCGGAGTGACCGGCGGGGCGGAGTGACCGGCGGGGCGGAGTGACCGGCTCCCTCCCCTGGGGGTGACTAAACCTGTGGCGAGGGTGGCGTGGACGCACGGTCCTCCGTACGTCCTGCCACTGCACGCCTGTTGACGCTCCCTCCGGTGGGCGGCTTCACTCGATAGTTGGGGGCACAGGAGTGTTCCCGTCACAAGGAGGGAAGCGCTCGATGAAGGCCAACCCGACCCGACCGGCACCCGCCCACGACACCGTCGAGCCACTCGCCCCGAAGCTGCTGCCCGTCCTCGCGGCCGGCTGCGGCTGCGGACCGGGCTGCGGCTGCGGCTGCCAGTCCGGTGCGCCCTGCCAGTGCGGCGGCGCGGACGGCGGCTGCTGCGGCGGCCACTGAGGCATCCGCCGCCGAGGAGTCATGAGGTGCACGGCCGCCCGGCGGCCGTGCACCTCAGCTCTGTCTGTTCCAGTGGTCAGAACTGGACGTCGGTGCAGGAGTAGAAGGCGTTCCCGGTGTCGGCGATCGTCCGGACCGCGACGACCACCTGGTGGCCGGTGCGCGCGCGGCGACGACCGCCCCGACCAGATGACGTGTGCGCATGGTGCTCCTCCGTGGGGGTGGATGGAGTGTGCGCCGGGGCCCAGACGCGCGCGCGTGGGGATGCGGCGGCTCGGGACCCGGGGAAACCCTTGGCATGCCTGCGCCAGCCCGGTGCCCTCACGGTAGGAGCCGCCGCCGTCACCCGCCAATGGTCTGAACCACTTTTGGGCCGAGCTCAACTCCCCTTCCATGCAGGCCTGTTGAATGACAAAGGCCCCGCCCACCGGCGAACCGGGAGCGGGGCCGAACGCTGTCGGGCTTACTTCTTGCCCTGGTTCTTGACCGCCTCGATGGCGGCGGCAGCGGCGTCGGCGTCCAGGTAGCGGCCGCCGGCGACGACCGGCTTGAAGTCGGCGTCGAGCTCGTAGACCAGCGGGATGCCGGTCGGGATGTTCAGGCCCGCGATGTCGGCGTCGGAGATGCCGTCGAGGTGCTTGACCAGCGCGCGCAGGCTGTTGCCGTGGGCGGTGACCAGGACGGTCTTGCCGGCCGCGAGGTCCGGGACGATGGCGTCGTACCAGTACGGGAGCATCCGCTCGACGACGTCCTTCAGGCACTCGGTGCGCGGACGCAGCTCGCTCGGGATCTCGGCGTAGCGGGCGTCACCCGCCTGCGAGTACTCGTTGTCGTCGGCCAGGACCGGCGGCGGGGTGTCGTAGGAGCGGCGCCACAGCTGGAACTGCTCCTCGCCGAACTCGGCCAGGGTCTGGGCCTTGTCCTTGCCCTGCAGCGCGCCGTAGTGCCGCTCGTTCAGGCGCCAGCTGCGGCTGACCGGGATCCAGTGGCGGTCGGCCTTGTCCAGGGCGATCTGCGAGGTGCGGATGGCACGGCGCAGCAGCGAGGTGTGCACCACGTCGGGGAGCAGACCCTCGGCGGACAGGAGCTCGCCGCCGCGGGCGGCCTCCTTCTCGCCCTTCTCGTTGAGGTCGACGTCGACCCAACCGGTGAACAGGTTCTTCTGGTTCCACTGGCTCTCGCCGTGACGGAGCAGGATGAGTCGGTACGTCGTGTCAGCCATGGCCCCCAGCTTAGTGGAGGGCCGGAAAACCCCTGGTGGGGACCTTGGCCCGGTGGGTAATGTGTGCGCCGCACATCTGCCGCTTACATGCGTCGGCTGACCGGGCCTGCCCGCGCCGCTCAGCGGACGCCTGCCCTCGGGAGCCCCCACATGCTCGTCAGCCTGGTCAGCAACCCCCGGATCCGAAGAGTGGTGCGGGAGACGGTGGGCGGGTTGCCACGGCAGTTCTGGTGGCTCTGGGTGAGCACACTGGTGAACCGGCTCGGATCCTTCGTGGTCACGTTCCTGGCGCTCTACCTGACCGCCGAACGCGGGTACTCACCCTCCTACGCGGGCCTGGTGGCCTCGCTGTTCGGCCTCGGCTCGGCGATCTCGGCGGTCGGCGCGGGCGTGCTGACCGACCGGATCGGACGCCGGCCGACGCTGGTCGCCGCCCAGCTCGGCACCGCGGTGTCGACCGCCGTGCTCGGCTTCGTGGACGGCCAGGTGGCGATCGCCGCGGTGGCCTTCCTGGTGGGCCTGTGCAACAACGCGACCCGACCGCCCACCTCGGCGATCATCGCGGACCTCGTCCCGGCCGAGGACCGGGTCCGGGCGTACTCGCTGAACTACTGGGCGATCAACATCGGCTTCGGCCTCTCCGCCGCCGCTGCCGGTCTGATCGCCACCCACGGCTACCTCACGCTCTTCCTGCTGGACGCGCTCACCACCCTGGTCTGCGCGGTGGTGATCTTCATCCGGATCCCGGAGACCAAGCCGCAGGCCTCGCCCGAGCAGGCGGCCGACGCCGCCGAGCCGAGGACCAGCCTGCTCACGGTGCTCCGGGACGCCCCGTTCATGGCGCTGGTCGGGCTGACCCTGCTGGTCGCCCTGCTCTTCCAGCAGGGCTCCACCACGCTGGCCGTGGACATGGGCGCCTCGGGCATCACGTCCACCGAGTACGGGCTGGTCATCGGCCTGAACGGGCTGCTGATCGTGGTGCTGCAGATCCCGCTCACCCGGTGGATGGAGGGCCGCTCGCGGACGGGCCTGCTGATCGCCAGCTGCCTGCTCACCGGCTGGGGCTTCGGGCTGGCCGCACTGGCCGGCTCCTCGGCGTGGTTGTTCGCGCTCTCGGTGGGCGTCTGGACCGTCGGGGAGATCCTCCACACCCCGGTGATGATGGGCCTGATCGCCGAGCTGGCGCCCACCCACGCGCGCGGCCGCTACCAGGGCGTCTACTCGCTGTCCTGGTCGCTCGCCTCGCTGCTCGGCCCGGCGGGCGGCGGGCTGCTGCTGCAGTACGCAGGGCCGGCCGCGCTCTGGCTGGCCTGCGGGGCGGTCGGCACGGTGGCGGCGCTCGGGTACGTGGCGCTGGCCCGCCGGACGGGCGCGGCCGGGCGCCGCACCGGGGCCGTGACCGAGGTGGCGGCGCCCGCGGCGGAGGCCGAGAAGGCTCCGGCGGGCGCCTGACGGCCTGGCGCGTCCTGTGGATCTCGTCGGATCAGGACCCGGCGGGGATCCACCGGACACGCCCGGGGTCAGTCGGCCTTCGGGGCGGACAGGTGGGCGAAGGCGGCCAGGTTGCGGGTGGACTCCCCGCGCTTGGTCCGCCACTCCCACTCGCGCCGGATCGCCGAGGCGAAGCCCAGCTCCAGCAGGGTGTTGAAGGGCTCGTCGGCGTTCTCCAGCACCGTCCCGAGCAGCCGGTCCACGGCCTGCGGGGTGAGCGCCTCCAGCGGCAGGCGGCCGGCCAGGTAGACGTCGCCGAGCTGGTCGACGGCGTACGCGACGCCGTACATCCGGGTGTTGCGCTCCAGCAGCCAGCGGTAGACGGCCTCGTGGTTCTCGTCCGGGCGGCGGATCACGAAGGCGTTCACCGACAGGGTGTGGTCGCCGACCCGCAGGGCGCAGGTGGTGGACAGCTTGCGGGTGCCCGGGAGGGTCGCCACCAGCGTGTACGGGTCGGCGGCGGCCGGCTCCCAGGCCACCCCGGCGTCGTCCAGGGCGGTGCGCAGGAGGGTCAGGGCCTCGTCCTTGGTGCGGATTGCCATGGGGGTGACGTTACTCGTCAGTACCCGTGAAGCGCAGCCCGTGGAGCGCGGCCCACGGGGCGCAGCCGCCCCGCGCGCCGGGCGCCCCGGTGTCAGGCCGGGCGGCGGCGGGCCCCGGCCAGGCGGCCGGCCGGGCGGGCCAGGCTGCCGGCGTACACCTCGGCGGTGGTCGCCGCGGCGGCGTCCCAGCCGAAGGCGCCCGCGTGCCGGGCCGCCGCCGCGCCGCGCCGGGCCACCAGCGCCCGGTCGGTCACGTACGGCTCCAGCGCGCCGGCCCACTGCAGCGGGTCGTGGCCGTTCACCAGGGAGCCGGAGTCGCCGTCCCGCACCGCGACCGGCAGACCGCCGACCGCGGCCGCCACCACCGGGGTGCCGCAGGCCTGCGCCTCCAGCGCGACCAGCCCGAAGGACTCGCTGTACGAGGGCATCACCAGGGCCGTCGCCGCGCGGTACCAGTCCGCGAGGCTCGCCTGGCCGACCGGCGGGTGGAAGCGCACCACATCGCCGATGCCCAGCTGGGCGGCCAGCTTGTGCAGGCTCTCCGGCCGGGCCAGCCCGGTGCCGGACGGGCCGCCGACCACCGGCACCACCAGGCGCTCGCGCAGCTCCGGACGGCGCTCCAGCAGCACGGCGACGGCCCGCAGCAGCACGTCCGGCGCCTTCAGCGGCTGGATCCGCCCGGCGAACAGCAGCACGGCGGCGTCCTGCGGCAGGCCCAGCCGGGCCCGGGCGTCGGCCGCGGCCGACGGGCCGCCGGGGCGGAAGACGTCCAGGTTCACCCCGGGGTGGACGACGGCCAGCTGGTCCGGCCGGGCGCCGTAGTGCAGCGCCAGCTCGGCGGCCTCCTCGGTGGTGTTGGCGATCAGCCGGTCGGCGGCCTCGACCACCTGGGTCTCGCCGATCACCCGGGCCGCGGGCTCGGGCGTGTCGCCCTCGGCCAGCGCGGCGTTCTTCACCTTCGCCATGGTGTGCATGGTGTGCACCAGCGGCACCCCCCAGCGCTGCGCGGCCAGCCAGCCGACCTGCCCGGAGAGCCAGTAGTGCGAGTGCACCAGGTCGTAGTGGCCGGGGCGGTGGCCGGCCTCGGTGCGCAGCACCCCGTGGGTGAAGGCGCACAACTGGGCCGGCAGGTCCTCCTTGACCAGGCCCTCGTACGGCCCGGCGGTGACGTGCCGCACCAGCACGCCCGGGGCCAGCTCGACGGTCGGCGCGTCGTCCGAGCAGATCGACCGGGTGAACACCTCGACCTCGATGTTGAGCTCGGCCAGGCGCTTGGCCAGCTCGACGATGTAGACGTTCATCCCGCCGGCGTCCCCGGTGCCGGGCTGGTGCAGCGGCGAGGTGTGCACGCTCAGCATGGCTATTCGGCGCGGACGGCGGCGGCCCGGGACGAGCGACTGGAGCCGGCCGCGCGCGGGCGCGGCGGACTGGGCACGGCGTACCGAACGGACGGGGTGCTGGATCACCTGGCTGAAGCCTCCTCGTGTGCGGCCCGTCTCGGCGGTCCGCGTGGCGGGCCGCCGCATGTCCGGTGTGCGCTGCCCCGTCCGGGCACACATCACCACCAGTGTGCCAACCACAAGGCGGTCGTCCGGCATTCCCGGTCCGGGCGGTGAGCTGACCGGGCCCGGCCGGCTGCCCCGGCCGGGCCGACATCCGCCCAGGTCGCGGCACGGGCCGACTACCCTTCTGGACATGGCTGCCTCCTTCGACCCCGCGACCACCGCGCCCGCCCGCGGGCGGACCGGCCGTCCGGTGGGGACCGTCACCCGGGGCACCACCAACACCAACCGGCTGCGCCGGATGGACCGCTGGATCGCGCACACCCTGGGCCGTACGCTGCGCGCCGCCGAGCGGCCGCCGGTGGCGGTCGACCTCGGCTACGGCGCGGCGCCCTGGACGGCCGTGGAGCTGGCCGGGCGGCTGCGCACGGTGCGGCCGGACGTCCGGGTGGTCGGGATCGAGATCGAGCCGGAGCGGGTCGCGGCCGCGCTGCCGTACGCCGAGGCGCCGCTGCTCACCTTCCGGCGCGGCGGCTTCGAGGTGCCGCTGGACGGCGGCGCGCCGGCCCAGCTGATCCGGGCGGCCAACGTGCTGCGGCAGTACGAGGAGTCGGCGGTGGCCGGGGTGTGGGAGCGGCTGTGCTCCCGGCTCGCCCCGGACGGGCTGCTGGTCGAGGGCACCTGCGACGAGATCGGGCGGCGGCACGTCTGGGTCGCGCTCGGCCCGGAGGGGCCCCGGACGGTGACCTTCGCGGCCCGGCTGGGCGGCCTGGAGCAGCCCTCCGACCTGGCCGAACGACTGCCGAAGGCGCTGATCCACCACAACGTGCCGGGGCGGCCGGTGCACGCCTTCCTGGCCGACTTCGACCGGGCCTGGGCGGCGGCCGCGCCGTACGGGGCGTTCGGGGCGCGGCAGCGCTGGGTGGCGGCGTGCACGGCGCTGGCGGGCAGCTGGCCGCTGGTGGACGCGCGCGGGCGGTGGCCGCAGGGCGAGGTCACGGTGCCCTGGACGGCGCTCGCGCCCTAGCCGGGGCCGTGCCTCAGGGCCGGTGGGCGACGTGCTCCCGGCTCTGGCGGGAGACCTGCTCCCGGTTCTGGTGAGCGACGCACTGCATTCACTCGAACGAGTTATCGAATATCTCTGGCGTGTTGACGCCTCGTCAGGCGACGATGGAGGCCGCCGAGCGACCGCACCACACGCCGCTCGGCGACCACCACGCCCAACCGCGCACAGCCGTCAGCCGTCCTGGCCGAGCAGCTCCCCCAGGGCCCGTTCGAACACCCCGTACATCTCCGACCCGAACAGCACGAACCGCACCTCCGCCAGCCCCGCGCCCGCGCGCGCGTCGCCGCCGTCCAGCACCCGGGCGACGGTGCCGAGCGCGATCCGGGCCGCGTCCGGCGGCGGCCAGCCGAAGATGCCGGCCGACACCGCCGGGAAAGCCACCGTGCCCGCCCCCAACTCCGCCGCCACGCGCAGCGACTCGCGATAGCAGGAGGCCAGCAGCTCAGCCCGCGCCTCGTACTCCTCCGCCAGATACACCGGCCCGACGGTGTGCACCACCCACCGGGCCGGCAGCCGTCCGGCCGTGGTCGCCACCGCGCGCCCGGTGGGCAGCCCCTTGCCCCAGTGCGAGGCCCGCAGCCGACGGCACTCCTCCAGGATCTGCGGTCCGCCCTTGCGGTGGATCGCGCCGTCCACCCCGCCGCCGCCCAGCAGGGACGAGTTGGCGGCGTTCACCACCGCGTCCACTCGCTGTTCCGTGATGTCACCCTCGACCAGGGTGATCCGCGTCATCATCACTGCCCCCTTTCCCGGGCCCGCCCGGCAGCCGCCGGAACGGGATCCGAGCCGTCATCCGAGTCTGATCACCACACCGCCACCGGCGTGGCAATAACCACAACGGCGCCGGTCGGCCGAAGAAATCCCCGGAGATCACGTTATGGTCGCGAGAAGTTCCCCGACGCGAGGTGCCAGGCGGGCACCGCGGACGGACGCCGGCCGTTACGCAGTCGGGGAAAGGGAGGAACCACCGATGCCCGCAACGGGAGACGGGCGGGCACCTGGTGCCGCGGACCTGCCGGGCGCCCATGACGGCGCCCCCGTCGGCCATGCCCGTAAGCGCCCGACAACAACCGGGCCGGCGACGGCAGCTCCCCCGATGCCTCACCCCCGGTCACAGCCGGTCCGGACCACGCACGGCGGGCGGCACCCGTCGCACCTGGCCGAGGTCGGAAACGTTCCGGCACCGGGTGACGGGCCCGCCGACGGCGGCGCCGCACCGCTGCGGCTGCTGGTCATCGAGGACGACGCCTCGGACGCCCAGCTGATCAAGGCCGCGGTCGCCGACAGCGGCACCTCGATCGAGATCCACTGGGCCCGCGGCCTCGACCAGGCCACCCGACTGCTGGCCCAGGCCGCCCCCGCCGCCCGGCGCGGGCGCACCCGCGGCCCCGAATTCGGCTGCGTGCTGCTCGACCTGGCCTCCCCGGCCGACCTGCCCCACCCCTCCGACGCCTCGGACGGCCTGGAGGGCCTGCACGAGCTGCTCCGGCGCGCCCCGCACATCCCCGTCGTGGTGCTCACCGACGCCGCCGGGGCCGAACTCGGCGCGGCCGCCGTCGCCGCCGGCGCCCAGGACTTCCTGCTCAAGCACGACACGGACGGCCCGCTGCTGGCCCGCGCCCTGCGCTACGCCGTCGAACGCAAGCGCGCCGACGAGTCCCAGCGCCGCCTGGTCGAGGCCGAACTGCGCGGCCAGGAGAACGCCCGCCTCCAGCGCCACCTGCTGCCCACCCCGCTGCTGGACGGCGCCGGGCTCTCCTTCACCCGGCGCTACCGCCCCGGACGGCGCCGCGCCCTGCTCGGCGGCGACTTCTACGACGCCGTGCGCACCGACGACGGCACGGTCCACGTCGTGATCGGCGACGTCTGCGGCCACGGCCCGGACGAGGCCGCGCTCGGCGTCGCGCTCCGGATAGCGTGGCGCACCCTGGTCTTCGCCGGCCTCACCGGCGAAGCCCTGCTCACCACCCTCCAGCACGTGCTGGAGCACGAGCGGCGCAGCGACGAGATCTTCGCGACGCTCTGCATGCTGGTCATCGAGCCCGGCGGCGCCGACACCGGCCTCGACTCGCTCGGCACCGGCGAGCGGGCCCGGCTCTACCTCGCCGGACACCCGGCGCCGCTGTTGCTCGGCCGCGACCACGCCCCCGTCTCCCTGCCCGCCGACCTCGCCGGGCCCGCTCTCGGACTGCTGCCCTGCCACGACGGGAAGGCCGCCTGGCCCGCGCACGAGCTCGAACTCCTGCCCGGCTGGCGGCTGTTGCTCTACACCGACGGACTGATCGAGGGCCGGGTCGGGGCCGGGTCGCGCCGCCTCGGCCAGGACGGGCTGGCCGACCTGATCGCCGACCACCAGTCCGCCGGGCTGACCCGGGGGCGGCTGGTCGACAGCGCGATCGCCGAGGTCGAGGAGCTGAACGGCGGCGCGCTGACCGACGACGTCGCGGTGCTGCTGCTGGAGCGCAATCCGGTGCAGTTGATCCTCGGCTGAGGGGTTCCGCGGCGAGGAGTTCCGCGCTGAGCAGGAAACGCCGCAGCCGGCCTCGACCGTGCCGACCTGGTCGGCCTGAGCATGGGTGGCGAGACCGCCCTG
>NZ_JBHVVI010000188.1:0-12270 GCF_042883685.1 Kitasatospora sp. NPDC058190 | reverse complement strand
TGCAGGCCGAAGCCGGTGCCCTCGGTGCCCTCGGGCAGGGCGACCTCCGCGAAGAGCTCGTCCCCGCGCCGCCAGGCCGCGCGGAGGCCCTGGAACGCCGGGCCGTACCCGAACCCGGCGTCCGCCAGGCCCTCGTACAGTCCGGTGAGGTCCAGTTGTTCGGCTTCGACCGGCGGCCAGACCGAGGCGTCGAACTCCGCCGGCGCCGCGCCCGAGCCCAGCACGCCGCTCGCGTGCAGGGTCCAGACCGGGTCCGGACCGGTGTCCGCCGTGGAGTGGATGCCGACGGCGCGGCGGCCGGAGTCGTCCGGCTCGGCCAGCCGCACCTGGATCCGGACGGACCCCTCCTCGGGCAGCACGAGCGGCGCGGCCATGGTCAGTTCCTCGACCAGGTCGCAGCCGACCTCGTCGCCGGCGCGCACGGCCAGCTCGACCAGCGCCGTGCCCGGCACCAGCACCGACCCCATGACGACGTGGTCCGCCAGCCACCCGTGCGACCGGGCCGACAGCCGGCCGGTGAACACCAGCCCGGCGGAACCGGCCAGTTCGAGCGATCCGGTGAGCAACGGGTGGTCGGCGTTCCTGAGCCCGGCGGACTCGGCCGTGGGGAGGAACGCCGAGGTGTCCGTCCAGAAGCGGCGGTGCTGGAACGCGTACGTCGGCAGGGCGACCCGGCGGGCGCCCGTCCCGGCGTGGAAGGCGGACCAGTCCACCGGCACGCCCAGCACGTGCAGGCGTGCCAGCGCCTCGACGACGGTCCGCTCCTCGTCGCGTCCGCGGCGCAGCGCCGGGATCGCTTCGGCCTCGCGGTCGGACAGCGCGCTCGCGGTGAGGGCGGTGAGGACGGCGTCGGGGCCGAGTTCGAGGTAGCGGCGGACGCCGGCCTCGTGGAGGGTGCGGACGCCGTCGGCGAAGCGGACGGCCTCGCGGACGTGACGCACCCAGTAGTCGGGCGACGTCAGGCCATCGGCCGGCCCGCCCGTCAGGTTGGAGACGACCGGGATCGAAGGGGTGCGGTAGGTCAGCCCTGTGAGGACCTCACGGAAGTCCTCCAGCATCGGATCCATCAACGGCGAATGGTACGCGTGGGACACCCGCAGGCGGGTCGTCTTGCGGTCCGCGAAGTGCTCCTCGATCTCCGAGACGGCCTCCTCCGTGCCCGAGACCACGACCGACGTCGGACCGTTCACGGCCGCGATCGACACGAACTCACCGAGCAGCGGCAGGACTTCATCCTCCGTCGCCTGCGCCGCCAGCATCGCACCGCCCTCCGGCAGCGCCTGCATCAGACGGCCACGGGCCGCGACCAGCGCGCAGGCGTCCTCCAGCGAGAACACCCCGGCCACGTGCGCCGCGGCCACCTCGCCGATCGAGTGTCCGGCCACGAACTCCGGTCGCACACCCAGCGATTCGACGAGGCGGTAGAGCGCCACCTCGACGGCGAACAGGCCCGCCTGGGCGTACACGGTCCGGTTCAGCAGCTTCTCGTCCGCACCCCACACGACATCCCGCAGGGGCAGGTCGAACCGCGAGCACACCGCGTCGAAGGCCCGGGCGAACACCGGGAACCTGGCGTACAGTTCCCGGCCCATGCCGAGCCGTTGCGAGCCCTGCCCCGAGAAGAGGAAGGCCGTCCGCCCACTCGTGGCGATGCCGGTCGGCGCCTCGCCGTCCGCCACCGCCCGCAGGCCGGTCAGGAGTTGCTCCGTCCCGTCGCCGACCACGGCCGCGCGGTGTTCGAGCGCGGCACGGGTCGTCGCCAGGGAGTACGCGACGTCCACCGGACGGGCGCCACCGTCGGCCGTGACGACGGCGTGCAGCCGCTCGGCCTGCGCGCGCAGGGCCTCCGGGGTCGCGGCGGACAGCAGCCACGGCACGACACCGGGCTCGACCTCAGGCGACTCCGTGGACAGGTGCGCCGTCGGGGCCTCCTCGATGATCACGTGAGCGTTGGTGCCGCTGATCCCGAAGGACGAGACGCCGGCGCGCCGCGGACGCTCGCCCGCAGCCCACGGCCGGGGCTCCGTCAGGAGCCGGACGGCCCCCTCCGACCAGTCCACGTTCGCGCTCGGCTCGTCGACGTGGAGCGTCGAGGGCAGCTCTCCGTTGTGCATCGCGAGCACCATCTTGATCACGCCGGCGACACCGGCCGCGGCCTGGGTGTGGCCGAGGTTCGACTTCACCGAGCCCAGCCAGAGCGGCTGCTCCTCGGGGCGGTCCTGGCCGTAGGTGGCGAGGAGGGCCTGGGCCTCGATCGGGTCGCCCAGCGTCGTGCCCGTGCCGTGCGCCTCGACCACGTCGACCTGGTCGGCGCCGAGGCGGGCGTTGGCGAGCGCCTGCCGGATCACCCGCTGCTGCGACGGACCGTTCGGCGCCGTCAGGCCGTTCGACGCGCCGTCCTGGTTGACGGCGCTGCCGCGGACGAGCGCCAGCACCGGGTGCCCGTTGCGCAGCGCGTCCGACAGCCGCTCGACGACCAGGAAGCCCGCTCCCTCGGCGAAGCCCGTGCCGTCGGCGGCGGACGCGAAGGACTTGCAGCGCCCGTCGGGGGCGAGCGCGCCCTGACGGCCGAACTCGACGAACACCCCGGGTGTGGCCATGACCGTCACGCCACCGGTGATCGCGAGCGAGCAGTCGCCGTGGCGCAGCGCCTGGGCGGCCAGGTGCAGGGCGACCAGGGAGGACGAGCAGGCGGTGTCCACGGCAACCGCCGGACCCTCCAGGCCGAGCTTGTACGAGACGCGGCCGGCCACGACGCTGCCGTTGCCGTCGCTGCCCGGGTAGTCGTGGTACATCACGCCGGTGAAGACGCCGGTGCGGGTGCCGCGCAGGCCGGTCGGGTCGATGCCGGCCCGCTCCAGCGCCTCCCAGGAGAGCTCCAGCGTGAGCCGCTGCTGCGGGTCCATCCCGAGGGCCTCGCGCGGGGAGATCCCGAAGAAACCGGGGTCGAACTCGGCGGCGCCGTCGAGGAACCCGCCCGCGCGGGTGTCGTACGAGTCCTCGGTGCGGAGCGTCGAGAGGTCCCAGCCGCGGTCGGCGGGGAACGGGGAGATCGCGTCCGTGCCGGACGTCACCAGCTGCCAGAGCTGCTCGGGCGTGGTCACCCCGCCCGGGTAGCGGCAGGCCATGCCGACGATCGCGATCGGGTCGTGGCGGACCTCCGTCGCCGCCGGAACGTCCGTCTCGGTGCCGATGGAACGGACCCGGTCGTCGGCCAGGTCGAGCAGGGCGTCGACCAGGCCCGCGTCGCGCAGGCGGCGGGTCGGGATCGACTGCAGCGCGGCGCGCAGGTCGGCCTCGGCGCGGGACGCCTCGCCGCTCGCGGCCGCCGTCCGCACGCCCAGCTCGGTGATGATGCAGTCCGTCACGGCCTCGGCGTTCGGGTGGTCGAAGGCGAGGGTCGCGGGCAGGCGCAGGCCGGTGAGGGTGTTGAGCTGGTTGCGCAGGTCGGTCGCGGCGAGGGAGTCGAAGCCGAGCTCCTGGAACGCGCGGTCCGGCTCGATCGCGTCACCCGACTCGTGGCCGAGCAGACCGGCCACCCGGGCCCGGACGAGTTCGAGGACGGTCCGCCGCTGCTCCGCCTCCGTCAGCCCGACGAGCCGGGCGGCGAGACCGTCGGTCGGCGCGGCCGACACCGGAGCGTGCGCCGCCGTGCGGCGGGCGGCCGGGACGAGGGCACGCAGGAGTGCGGGGACCTCGTCGGTGCGGGCGCGCAGGGCGGCGGCGTCGACCCGGATCGGGACGACGGCGGCGCGCTCGCTGCGCAGGGCGGTGGCGAACAGCGCCAGACCGGCCTCGCGGGAGAGCGGCGGGACACCCTGGGCGGCCATGCGGTTGCGATTGAGCTCCAGGAGGTGCTCGCCGAGGCCGGCGCCGACGTCCCACATGCCGTAGGCCATCGAGGTGGCGGGCAGGCCGACGGCGTGGCGGTGGGCGGCGAGGGCGTCGAGGAAGACGTTCGCGGCCGCGTAGTTGCCCTGGCCGGCGGTCAGGACCAGACCACCGGCGGAGGAGAAGAGGACGAAGGCGGTCAGATCCAGGTGCCCGGTCAGCTCGTGCAGGTACCACGCGCCGTCGGCCTTCGGCGCCAGGACGGCGTCCATGCGCTCGGGCGTGAGCGCACCGACCAGACCGTTGTCACCGACACCGGCGGCGTGGATCACGGCCGACAGGCCAGGGATCGCCTCGATGAGCGCTGCGACCGCATCGCGGTCCGCCACGTCACAGGCACGCACGTCAGCGACCGCCCCGAGGGCGGACAGCTCCGCCACCAGCTCTACTGCTCCCGGCGCCTCCAGACCACGACGGCTCGTGAGCACCAGACTCCGAACCCCGCACTCGGCGACCAGGTACCGGGCCACGACAGCACCCAGGCCACCCGTGCCACCGGTGATCAGCACCGTGTCATCCGCACCGACCGGCAGCGGACCCTCCGGCTGCGGCAGACGGGTCAAGCGCGGAACGTACACGGCTTCGGCCCGCACGGCCGACTCCGGCTCAGCGGTGACGACCACGTCCCCGTCCGTGTCCAGCAGGACGAACCGCCCCGGGTTCTCCGCCTGCGCGGACCGCACCAGACCCCACACCGGAGCCTGCGCCAGATCCACCGGCTCACCCTCACCCACCGCCACCGCACCCCGCGTCACGACCACCAGACGCGACCCCGCGAACCGCTCCTCCGCCAGCCAGATCTGGAGCACTTCCAGCACGGCGTGGACGCTCGCGCGGACACCGCTCGGGACATCCGCGGGGGCCGCGAAGGCGCCGCAGTCGAGGACGACCACGTCGGGCGTCGGCTCCTCGGAGTCCGACACGTCCTCCCACCGCGCCCAGGAGCTCTCTGCGGCAGGCGCGTTCGACAGCTCCGCCCACTCGATCCCGTAGAGCGGGTCGACCGAGCCCAGTTGCTCCGCCGACACCGCCCGGCCCACCATCGAGGCCACGGCCAGCACCGGACCGCCCGCCGGGTCGGCGAGGTCGAGCCGCAGCCCGCCACCGTCGAGCCGGACGATCCGCACCCGCACCGAGGAGGCGCCGACGGCGGACAGGGTCACGCCGGTCCACGCGAACGGGATCATCGTCTCCCGCTCGCCGCCGGCCAGGATCGCGGCGTGCATGGCCGCGTCGAGGAGCGCCGGGTGCACGCCGAAGCCGTCGGCCTCGACGCCCTCCGGCAGCACGACCTCGGCGAACAACTCGTCGCCGCGCCGCCAGGCCGCGCGCAGGCCCTGGAACACCGGGCCGTAGCCGAACCCTGCCTCGGCCATCCGCTCGTACGCGCCCTCCACCGGCAGCGGCTCCGCGCCGACCGGTGGCCAGACGGCGGCGTCGAACGATCCCGCCTCGGCGGCTCCGGAAGCGCCCAGCGAACCGGCCGCGTGCTGGACCCACCCGGCGTCCGGATCCCCGTCCGGCCGCGAGTGGATGGTGACCGCGCGCCGGTCCGAGGCGTCCGGACCACCGACCCGCACGTGCAGTTGGACGGCGCCGCGCTCGGGCAGCACCAGCGGCGCGGCCAGCGTCAGTTCCTCCACCAGTTCGCACCCGACCTCGGCCGCGGCCCGCAGTGCGAGCTCGACCAGCGCCGCGCCCGGAACCAGGACGGTGTCCAGGACCTGGTGGTCGGCCAGCCACGGGTGCGAGTCCAGCGACACCCGGCCAGTGAGGAGGAACCCGTCCGTGTGGGACAGGTCGACGGCCGCGCCGAGCAGCGGGTGCGCGAAGGCGCCCACGCCCACCGCGCCCAGGTCGCCGAGCGGGGTCGTCGCGTCGAGCCAGAAGCGGCGGCGCTGGAACGCGTAGGTGGGCAGCTCCACCGTCCGGGCGCCGCTGCCGGCGAAGAGGACGGACCAGTCCACCTCGGCCCCGGCCACGTGCAGCCGGCCGAGGGCGCCGATCAGGCTCGCCTCCTCGTCCCGGTCCGCGTGCAGGGCGGGCACGACGCACGTGCCGGCGGCGGTCGGATCGTCGAGGGCGCCCTGCACCAGGCCGGACAGGACGGTGTCGGGGCCCAGTTCGAGGTAGCGGCGGACGCCGGCCTCGTGGAGGGTGCGGATGCCGTCGGCGAAGCGGACGGCCTCGCGGACGTGACGCACCCAGTAGTCGGGCGTCCGAAGGCCTTCGGCCGGTCCGCCGGTCAGATTGGAGATCACCGGGATCGACGGCGCCTGGTACGTCAGCCCTGTGAGGACCTCACGGAAGTCCTCCAGCATCGGATCCATCAACGGCGAATGGAACGCGTGGGACACGCGCAGGCGGGTCGTGCGACGGTCGGCGAAGTGCTCCTCGATCTCCGAGACGGCCTGTTCGGCGCCCGAGACCACGACCGACGTCGGACCGTTCACGGCCGCGATCGAGACGAACTCTCCCAGCAGCGGCAGGACTTCATCCTCCGTCGCCTGCACCGCCAGCATCGCACCGCCCGAAGGCAGCGCCTGCATCAGCCGGCCACGGGCCGCGACCAGCGCGCAGGCGTCCTCCAGCGAGAACACCCCGGCGACGTGCGCCGCGGCCACCTCGCCGATCGAGTGGCCGGCCACGAACTCCGGTCGCGCGCCCAGCGATTCGAGGAGACGGTAGAGCGCCACCTCGACGGCGAACAGACCCGCCTGGGCGTACACGGTCCGGTTCAGCAGCTCCTCGTCCTCGCCCCACACCACCTCGCGCACGGGAAGCTCTGTCGCCGCGCACACCGCGTCGAACGCCTCCGCGAAGACCGGGAAGCGGGTGTACAACTCCCGTCCCATCCCGAGCCGTTGCGAGCCCTGCCCGGAGAACAGGAACGCCGTCGCCCCACCCGCCCGGGCGGACGAGATGGCCGCGCCCGGAGCGAGTTCGCCCCGGCTCAGCGCGTCCAGTCCGGCCAGCAGCTCCGCCCGGTCCGCGCCGAGCAGCACCGCGCGGTGCTCCAGCGCCGGCCGCGTCGCCACCAGCGAGTGGGCGACGTCCAGCGCGTCGAGCTCCGGCCGCGCACCGAGGAAGGTCGCGAGCCGCTCGGCCTGCACCCGCAGGGCCTCCGGCGTCGCCGCGGCGAGCAGCCAGGGAAGTGTTCCCAACTCGCCCTTTGCGACGGACATTTCGGCTACCGTCTCAGGACCCTGCTCGACGATCACGTGCGCATTGGTCCCGCTGATCCCGAACGCGGACACACCCGCCCGGCGCGGCCGGCCGGTCGCCGGCCAGTCCCGGGCCTCGGCCAGCAGCTCGACCGCGCCCTCCGACCACTCGACGTGCGGCGAGGGCCGGTCGATGTGCAGCGACTTCGGCAGCACACCGTGCTGCATCGCCAGCACCATCTTGATCACGCCCGCCACACCGGCCGCGGCCTGCGCGTGCCCGATGTTCGACTTGATCGAGCCCAGCAGCAGCGGCAGTTCGCGGTCCTGGCCGTAGGTGGCGATCAGCGCCTGCGCCTCGATCGGGTCGCCCAGCGTGGTGCCGGTGCCGTGTGCCTCGACGGCGTCGACGTCCGACGCAGCCAGCCCGGCGCTCGCCAGCGCCTGCCGGATCACCCGCTGCTGCGACGGACCGTTCGGCGCCGAGAAGCCGTTGCTCGCGCCGTCCTGGTTGACGGCCGTGCCGCGGATCACCGCGAGCACCCGGTGGCCGTTCCGCTCCGCGTCGGACAGCCGCTCGACGAGCAGCACCCCGACGCCCTCCGACCAGCCCACGCCGTCCGCCGCACCCGCGAACGCCTTGCACCGGCCGTCCGCCGACAGCCCCCGCTGCCGCGAGAACTCGATGAACATGCCCGGCGTCGACATCACCGTCGCACCGCCCGCGAGCGCCAGCGAGCACTCCCCGCTGCGCAGCGCCTGGACCGCCAGGTGCAGGGCGACCAGCGAGGAGGAGCAGGCCGTGTCCACGGTCACCGCCGGGCCCTCCAGGCCCAGCGTGTAGGACACCCGGCCGGAGACGACGCTGCCGCCGCTGGTGCCCGAGGGGTTCGTGTTGAGCGCGTAGTCGTGGTACATCACGCCCGCGAAGACGCCCGTCCGGCTGCCCCGCAGGGACAGCGGGTCGATGCCCGCCCGCTCCAGCGCCTCCCACGAGGTCTCCAGGAGGAGCCGCTGCTGCGGGTCCATGTAGAGGGCCTCGCGCGGCGAGATCCCGAAGAAGCCGGGGTCAAAGTCGCCGGCGTCGTGCAGGAAGCTGCCGTGGCGGGTGTAGCTGTGGCCCTCCTTGCCGGGCTCGGGGTCGTAGAGGTTCTCGATGTCCCAGCCGCGGTCGGTCGGCAGGCCGGTGACAGTGTCGACGCCGTCTGCCAGCAGCCTCCACAGGTCCTCGGGCGTGGCCGCGCCGCCGGGGTAGCGGCAGGCCATGCCGACGATCGCGATCGGTTCGTCGGCGGCGTGCGGGCGGATCTCGGCGCCGACGGCCGGGGTCGGCTCCGTGCCCGCGCCGGCCAGGTCGAGGAGGTGCTCCGCGACGGCCCGGGCGTTGGGGAAGTCGAAGGCAAGGGTGGCGGGCAGGCGCAGGCCCGTGCGCTTGTTCAGGCGGTTGCGCAGGTCGGTCGCGGCGAGGGAGTCGAAACCCAGCTCCTGGAACGCGCGCTCGGACGCGATCGCCTCGGCGGAGGCGTGGCCGAGCACGGCGGCGACCTCCGCGCGCACGAGCTCCAGCGCCAGGCGCCGGCCCTCGCTCTCCCCCAGCCGGGCGAGCCCGGTCTCGGCCGCGCGGCCGCTCGCGGGCAGCTCGGCGCGCCTGCGCGGGGCGGCGAGGGCACGCAGGAGCGCGGGGACCTCGTCGGTGCGGGCACGCAGGACTGCGGCGTCGACCCGGATCGGGACGACGGCGGCGCGCTCGCTGCGCAGGGCGGTGGCGAAGAGGACGAGGCCGGTCGCGTGGTCGAGGACGGGAACGCCCTGGGTGGCCATCCGCGACCGGTCGACGTCCGCGAGGTCACGCCCGAGGCCGGCGCCGACGTCCCAGAGGCCGTAGGCCATCGAGGTGGCGGGCAGGCCGACGGCGTGGCGGTGGGCGGCGAGGGCGTCGAGGAAGACGTTCGCGGCCGCGTAGTTGCCCTGGCCGGCGGTCAGGACCAGACCACCGGCGGAGGAGAAGAGGACGAAGGCGGTCAGATCCAGGTGCCCGGTCAGCTCGTGCAGGTACCACGCGCCGTCGGCCTTCGGCGCCAGGACGGCGTCCATGCGCTCGGGCGTGAGCGCACCGACCAGACCGTTGTCACCGACACCGGCGGCGTGGATCACGGCCGACAGGCCAGGGATCGCCTCGATGAGCGCTGCGACCGCATCGCGGTCCGCCACGTCACAGGCACGCACGTCAACGACAGTGCCGAGGGCGGACAGCTCCGCCACCAGCTCTACTGCTCCCGGCGAATCCAGACCACGACGGCTCGTCAGCACCAGACTCCGAACCCCGCACTCGGCGACCAGGTACCGGGCCACGACAGCACCCAGACCGCCCGTGCCACCGGTGATCAGCACCGTGTCATCCGCACCGACCGGCAGCGGACCCTCCGGCTGCGGCAGACGGGTCAAGCGCGGAACGTACACGGCTTCGGCCCGCACGGCCGACTCCGGCTCAGCGGTGACGACCACGTCCCCGTCCGTGTCCAGCAGGACGAACCGCCCCGGGTTCTCCGCCTGCGCGGACCGCACCAGACCCCACACCGGAGCCTGCGCCAGATCCACCGGCTCACCCTCACCCACCGCCACCGCACCCCGCGTCACAACCATCAGACGCGACGCCGCGAACCGCTCCTCCGCCAGCCACGCCTGCACCGCGCGCAGCACGTGCCGCGTCACCTCGCGGACGGCCGCCGGAACGTCGTCGCCCGGGGCGGCCACGGCCGCGCAGTCCAGGACGACGGTCTCGGGCGCCGGGCCCTCGGCGGGCAGGGCATCCCAGGACATCCACTCCGTGCCCGTGTCCGGGGCGGCCGGCAGCGCCGACCACTCGACCGCGTAGAGCGGGTCGACCGAGCCCAGCTGCGCCGCCGAGACCGCCCGGCCCTTCACGGAGGCCACCGTCAGCACCGGCCCGCCCGCCGGGTCGGCGAGGTCGAGCCGCAGCCCGCCACCGTCGAGCCTGACCAGGCGCACCCGCACCGCCGACGCGCCGACAGCGCGCAGCGCCGCGCCCGTCCACGCGAACGGGACCACGGTGTCGTCGCTCCCGGCGTCCACGATGGCGACGTGCATGGCCGCGTCGAGGAGCGCCGGGTGCACGCCGAAGCCGTCGGCCTCGACGTCCTCGGGGAGCTCGATGTCCGCGAACAACTCGTTCCCGCGCCGCCAGGCCGCACGGAGGCCCTGGAAGGCGTGGCCGTAGCCGAAGCCGGACTCCGCCATGCGCTCGTACGCGCCCTCCACCGGCAGTTGCTCGGCGTCGGCCGGCGGCCAGACGTCGAACGACTCCGCCTCGACGGCTCCGGAGGCGGCCAGCGAACCGGCCGCGTGCTGGACCCACCCGGCGTCCGGGTCCCCGGCCGGCCGGGAGTGGATCGTGAGCTCCCGGCGGCCGACGGCGTCCGGCGCTCCGACGCGGAGCTGGAGCTGGAGCGCGCCGTGCTCGGGCAGCACCAGCGGTGCCGCCAGGGTCAGTTCCTCCACCTGCTCGCAGCCCACCTCGGCGGCGGCGCGCAGCGCGAGTTCGAGCAGACCGGCGCCGGGGACCAGGACCGTGCCCTGGACGGTGTGGTCGGCCAGCCACGGGAAGGCGGCCGTCGACAGGCGACCGGTGAGCACCAGCCCGTCCTCGTCGGCCAGTTCGACGGCCGCGCCGAGCATCGGGTGTGTGGTGGCACCGAGGCCGGCGGAGCGGACGTCACCGCCGCGGGCGGCCAGGGGCGCGGGCCAGAAGTGGCGGCGCTGGAAGGCGTACGTCGGCAGGTCGATGTGCCGGGCGCCGGTGGCGGCGAACAGCGCGGCCCAGTCCACCGTGGCGCCGTGGACGTGGAGACGGGCGAGGGCGTCGACGAGGGCGTGCTCCTCGGCCCGGTTGCGGCGGAGCGCCGGGATCACTTCGGCCTCCCCGTCGGGCAGAGCACTCGCGGTGAGGGCGGTGAGGACGGCGTCGGGGCCGAGTTCGAGGAAGCGGTCGACGCCGGCGGCGTGAAGGGTGCGGATGCCGTCGGCGAAGCGGACGGCCTCGCGGACGTGGCGCACCCAGTAGTCGGGCGTCTGAAGGCCTTCGGCCGGTGCGCCGGTCAGGTTGGAGATCACCGGAATCGACGGCACGCCGTAGGTGAGCCCGTCGAGGACCTCGCGGAAGTCCGCCAGCATCGGGTCCATCAGCGGCGAGTGGAACGCGTGCGAGACGCGCAGACGTGTCGTCCTGCGGTCGGCGAAGTGCGCCTCGATCGCCGCGACGGCCTCCTCCGCCCCCGAGACCACGACCGAGCTCGGGCCGTTCACGGCCGCGATCGACACGAACTCACCGAGCAGCGGAAGGACTTCGTCCTCCGTCGCCTGCACCGCCAGCATCGCACCGCCCGAAGGCAGCGCCTGCATCAGCCGGCCACGGGCGGCCACCAGTGCACAAGCGTCCTGCAGCGAGAACACCCCGGCGACGTACGCGGCCGCGACCTCACCGATCGAGTGCCCCGCCACGAACTCCGGTCGGACACCCAGCGATTCGACCAGCCGGAACAGGGCCACCTCGACGGCGAACAACCCGGCCTGGGCGTACGCGGTCCGGTTCAGCAGCTCCTCGTCCGGGCCCCACACGACGCTGCGAAGGGGCTGGTCGAGGTGCTCGTCCAGCGCCGCGCAGACGGCGTCGAACGCGTCGGCGAACACCGGGAAGCGAGCGTACAACTCCTCTCCCATGCCGAGGCGTTGCGATCCCTGGCCGGAGAAGAGGAACGCGCTCCTGCCCACCGACGCGACTCCTCGGGCCGACTCGACCCCGTCGACGACCACCGCGCGGTGCGGGAAGAGCGACCGCCCGGCCAGGGTGAACGCCACATCGCCGGCGGGACGTTCATCGAGCTCCGTCAGCCGCGCGACCTGAGCATCCAGCGCCGCTTCGGACTTGGCGGACACCACCCAGGGCACCGCCCCCGCCGTCACCGCAGCGTCCCGCCCGGCCTCGGGTTCGGCCTGCTCCAGGATCACGTGGGCGTTGGTGCCGCTGATCCCGAAGGAGGACACGCCCGCGCGGCGCGGGTGGCCGGTGGCCGGCCACGCGGTGCGCTCGGTGAGCAGCTCGACCGCGCCGGCCGTCCAGTCGACGTGCGAGGAGGGCGTGTCCACGTGCAGGGTGCGCGGCAGCAGGCCGTGCTGCATCGCGAGCACCATCTTGATC
>NZ_JBHVVI010000187.1:0-12404 GCF_042883685.1 Kitasatospora sp. NPDC058190 | reverse complement strand
ATCCCCTCCTGCATCGGCGACAACGGAAGGACATCCACCAGATTCCCACCACTCACTTCTGCGTCCTCCACATGTCCTCAAGCTGTTCAACGTCGTGCTGGCTCAGTTCGCCCACCGAGAAGTCGGAGGGGCTGTGGCCACCCGCATCCGGGCGGAGGGCGTGCCGGACGATGCCCTCGACCGCCGCCGTCCACCGGCCGGCGAGGTCGGTGAGGTCCTCGTGCGACCACAGCCGCCGCGCGCCGGTCCAAGTGACGGTGAGCCGCGACCCGTCGTGGTCGTCGCGCACGACGGCGTGCACCTCCAGACCGTGCGCCATGGGAAGACCGGGGTCGGTCGTGGTCACCATGACCCCCTCGGGCGCCATGGCCCAGCCCGGTTCATCGCCCACGGGGGCTCCCGGAGCGACGAACCGTCCGAGGTAGTTGAACCCGATCTGCGGTGTGCCCAGGCGGGCCAGCACTTCTCGGCAGCCGGGCGCGAGGTACCGCAGCAGGCCGAAGCCGATGCCGCCGTCCGGCGCCGCGCCGGCCTGCTCCTTGACCCGCTTGACGACGTTGCCCAGGCGCGGTCCGCCCGAGGTCACGTCGGACCAGCCGATCCGGCCGGGAGCGATCCTGACCGGGTGGATGGTGGTGAACCAGCCGAGTGTGCGCGACACGTCGGCGCCGGGCACGACGTCCTCGCGGCCGTGCCCCTCCACGTCCACGAGGACGCCCTGGGCGGTCTCCTGGCCGCGCTCGCGCTGCCACGCGGAGACGGCCAGCCCGAGTGCGGTCAGCAGCGCGTCCTCGACACCGCAGTGGAAGGCGGCGGGGACGGCCGTCAGCAGGGGGTCGACGACCTCCTCGGTGAGCGTGCCGACGACCTCGACCACGTCGGCCGCGAGGTCGAGCTGGGGATCGGCGGGCGCCGTTGTCAGCAGGGGATCCGGGGCTTCCAGGACGTCGATCCACCGGGGCAGTTCGGCCAGCCGCTCAGGCGCGGTCGCCTGCGCGGTGAGCCGCTCCGCCCAGCGGCGCAGCGAGGTGCCGACCGGCGGCAGCTCCGGGGTCCGGCCGGCGGCCGCCAGGGTGTACGCCCGGACCAGGTCGTCGACGAGGATGCGCCAGGAGACGCCGTCGACGGCCAGGTGGTGGACGACCAGGAGGAGGCGGCCGGCCGCCTCGGGTCCGGCGTCGAACCAGACCAGGCGCGCGATCCGCCCATCGTACGGGTCCAGTTCCGCCGCCGCGGCGTCGACCTCGGTGCGGGTCCGGTCGGCGAGGGCGTCGGCGCCGAGGCCGGCCACGGCGACGCGCCGGACGAGGTCGTGGACCGCGGTCCTGCCGGGCGGCTCGACCTCCAGGCTCCAGGATTCGCCGTGGTCGATCAGCCGCAGGCGCAGCGCGTCGTGGGTGTCGGTCAGCGCGCGGACGGCGGTGAGCAGCGCGTCCCAGGAGAGTGCGGCGGGGCAGGTGAGCAGCAGGGACTGCGCGAATCGGTCGACGGGGGCCCTGCGTTCTCGCTGCCAGTGGACGATGGGGGTGGGCGGCACGGTGCCGATGCCGAGGTCGGCCGGCTCGCCGTCGGCGCCATCGGCCGGCTCGCCGACGATCCGGCCCAGCCGGGCGACCGTGCGCTGGGCGAAGATGTCCCGGACGGTCAGCACCAGGCCCTCGGTGCGGGCGCTGCTCACCAGCCGGATCGCGGAGATGCTGTCGCCGCCGAGGGCGAAGAAGTCGTCGTCGGCGCTGACGGTGTCCCGTCCGACCACCCGGGCCACGAGGTCGCACAGCAGCCGCTCGGCCGGACCGTCCGGGGTGCGGCCGGCCGTGCGGGGGGTGAGCGAGGGCAGGGCCGCGCGGTCGAGCTTGCCGTGGGCGGTGACCGGCAGCGCGTCCAGGAGGACGACCTCGTGCGGGACGAGGTACTGCGGCACCAGGCCCTCGGCGAAGGCGCGGAGTCCGTCCGGGGTGGGCCGGCCGCCCTCGGCCGGGACAACGTAGGCGACCAGCCGCGGTTCGCCCCCGCCCTCGCGGCGGGCGTCCACCGCCACCTGGGCGACGGCGGGGTGTTCGAGCAGCACGGTCTCGAGGTGGCCGGGCTCGATGCGGAAGCCGCGCAGCTTGAGCTGACGGTCGGTGCGGCCCCGGTACTCGAGGACGCCGTCGGCGGTCCACCGGGCCAGGTCGCCGGTGCGGTACATGCGGTCCCCGGCCGGGCCGAACGGGTCGGAGACGAAGCGCTCCGCGGTGAGCGCGGGGCGGCCGAGGTAGCCGCGGGCGACGCCGGCGCCGGCCAGGTACAGCTCGCCGGTGGCGCCGGGCGGCAGCGGTTGCAGGCCGGCGTCCAGGACGTGGGCACGCATGGTGGCGAGCGGCCGGCCGATGGGCACGGTCCGGGCGTCGGTGGCGAGTTCGCGGACCGGGTGGCTGGTCGCGAAGGTGGTGGTCTCGGTGGGACCGTAGCCGTTGACGATGACCAGGCCCGGGCAGGCGTCCAGGACGCGCCGGACCGCGGAGGGTGCGAGTTCCTCGCCGCCGGCCCAGACCTGGCGCACGCCGGTGAAGCAGTCGGGCCGGTACTCGGCAACGACGGCGAACAGTGCGGCGGTGAGCCAGAGCGCGCTGGGGCGGTGGCGGCCGATCAGGTCGGCGTACTCCTCGGCGTCCAGGTCGTGCGGTGGGGCGACGATCAGTCGGCCGCCGTGCAGGAGCGGGGCCCACACCTCGAACGTGGACGCGTCGAACGCCGCCGGCGAGTGGACGAGGACGTCGGCGCAGACGCCGTCGGCGAACCGGTGGTCCGTCGCCAGCGCCACGACGTCGCGGTGGGTCACCACGATGCCCTTGGGCTGCCCGGTCGAGCCCGAGGTGTACATGACATAGGCGGCGTCGAGCGGGCGCGGGCCACGCTCGACGGTGGACGGCGAGGTGGTGTCCGGCGAGGCGGTGCCCTCCGCCGTCAGGGCCTGTGCCGTGGCCGGGTCGTCGAGGACCAGGCGGGCGGGTCCGTCCTGCAGCACAACGTGCCGGTCGGTGGCACGGCACGTCAGCAGGAGCGCCGGCCGGGTCTCGCGCACCATGGACTCGACCTGGGCGGCCGGGTAGCGGCCGTCAATCGGGACGTAGGCCGCGCCGGCCTTCAGCACGGCGAGCTGCGCGGTCAGCAGGTCGGCCGAGCGCGGCAGCGCCAGGGCGACGGTGTCGCCGGCACGTACGCCGCGCCGCGCGAGGGCGCGGGCCCACCGCTCGGAGCGGGCGTCGAGGTCGGCGTAGCTGAATTCGACATTCGGCGCGGAGATCGCGATCGCGGCGGGGGTGGCGGCGGCCTGCCGTTCGAACAGGTCCGTAAGCGTCGCGTCGGGGGCCTCGGCCGGGCCGGACGTTCCGTACTCCAGCAGGCGGGCGCGCTCCTCGACCGATAGCAGGTCGATCCGGTCGACGGGGCGGTCGGGGTCGGCGGAGGCCTCGGCGAGCAGCCGACCGAACCGCTCGAAGAGGGCGCGAACGGTGTCCGGCTCGAACAGGTCGGAGGCGTACTCGAGGTAGCCCTCGAGCCCGGCTGGGGAGCCGTCGGCCGCGTGCCGTTCGACCAGGCCGAGGAAGAGGTCGAACTTGGCGGTCCCGGTCCGGCCCAGCTCGGTGGAGACGGTGAGCCCGGGCAGGGTGAAGTCGCCCTCGGGCGGCGCGTCCTGGAGGCCGAGCACCACCTGGAACAGCGGGTGGCGGGCCAGCGAGCGCTCGGGGGCGAGCGCCTCCATCAGGTACTCGAAAGGGACGTCCTGGTGGGCGTAGGCGGCCAGCGCCGTCTCCCGGACCCGCTGGAGCAGCTCCGCGAAGGTCGGTCGGCCCGACAGGTCGGTGCGCAGCACCAGGGTGTTCACGAAGACGCCCACCACCTGGTCCAGCGCCTCGTCGAGCCGACCCGAGATCGGGCTGCCCACGGCGACGTCGTCGCCGGCGCCGAGGCGGCCCAGCAGGGCGGCGAGGCCGGCGTGCAGCACCATGAACAGGCTGGCGCCGGAGGCGCGGCCCAGGTCGAGCAGGCGGCGGTGCAGCTCCGCGTCGAGCGCGACCGCGACGTGGTCGCCGGCGTACGAGGCGACGGCGGGGCGCGGCCGGTCCGAGGGAAGCGCGGTCTCCTCGGGCAGTCCGGCCAACTGCTCGCGCCAGTAGGCGACCTGGCTCTCCAGCAGGCCGGTGCCGCCGTGATCGACGGCGAGCAGGTCGTGCTGCCACAGCGTGTAGTCGGAGTAGCGCACCGGCACCGGGCTGAACTGCGGTGCGCGGCCGGCCGCCCGGGCGCCGTAGGCGCGGCTCAGGTCGCGCACGATCAGGCCGGTCGAGAGCGCGTCGCAGCCGGAGTGGTGCAGGACCAGGAGCAGGACGTGCTCGTCCGGTCCGGTGCTGAACAGCTCGGCGCGGACCGGCGGTTCCACAGCCAGGTCGAAGCCGCGCCGCGCGCCGGCCGCGAGCCGCTGCGCCAGCTCGGCCTCGGTGACGGGGATCGCCCGCAGGTCCGGCGTGGCCGGCGGCAGTACCTGTTGCAGGAGGCGGCCGTCGACGTAGGGCAGGATGGTCCGCAGACTCTCGTGGCGGGCGAGCACGTCACCGAGGGCTGCCGCCAAGGCGGCGACGTCCAGCGGGCCACCGATCCTCAGGATGGAGGGGATGTTGTACGTGGCGGCGGGGCCGCCCATCTGCTGGAGGAACCACATGCGGCGCTGCGCGGAGGAGGCCTCGAGCTCGGCGGGCCGCTCCCGGCGGGTGAGCGGCGGACGCGCCCGTCCAGCGTCCTCCAGGGCCGCGACCACCGCCGCCGGGGTCGGGTCCTCGAACAGAACGCGCATGTCCAGCTCGACGGAGAAGGTGGAGCGGATCCTGGCGATCAGCGCGTTGGCGAGCACCGAGTGGCCGCCGAGGTCGAAGAAGTCGTCGTCCGGGCCCACCTCGGGCTCGTCGAGGACGAGCGCGAACAGCGCGCGCATGACGTCCAGCGGCGAGGAGAATCCGCCGCCGGTGGCCTGGGCTGCCGGCGGGCCCGCCACCGCGGTGAGCGCCGCCCGGTCGAGCTTGCCGTTGGTGGTCAGCGGCAGCGCTTCGATCCGGACGATCCTGCTCGGGACCATGTAGTCGGGGAGCCGCTCGCGCAGTGCCGCCCTGGTCTCCTCCGCCCCGGGATCGGCGCCGTCCTCGGGGACGACGAAAGCCACCAGCCGCTGGTCGTCCTCGCGGTCCTCGGTGAGGGCCACCGCGGCGAGCGCCACGCCGGGGCACTCGGCGAGTGCGGACTCGATCTCGTTGGGCTCGATGCGGAAGCCGCGGACCTTCAGCTGGTCGTCGGAGCGTCCGACAAAGGTGAGCCGGCCGGTGGTGTCGCGGCGGGCGAGGTCGCCGGTTCGGTACATGCGCTCGCCGGGCCGCCCGTCCGGGTCGGCAACGAAGCGGCCCGCGGTGAGGGCGGCCCGGCCGAGGTAGCCACGGGCCAGACCCGGGCCGGCGACGTACATCTCGCCGACGATGCCGGGCGGGATCGGCCTGAGCCGTTCGTCGAGCAGGTGAACCCTCAGGTCGCTGATGGGGGTGCCGATCAGACTGTCCGGGCCCTGCTCGGGGTTCAGTTCGACGTTCGTGACGTGCACGGTGGTCTCGGTGATGCCGTACATGTTGACCAGCGCCGGACCGGTGGCCGCGTGGCGCCTGCGCCAGTCCGCGAGGCGGGCGGGCTGCAGGGCCTCGCCGCCGAAGACGACGGTGCGCAGGCTGAGCCGCCGGCTCAACTCGGGCAGTTCCTGGTCGGCGGCGGCGAGTTGGTAGAACGCCGAGGGCGTCTGGCTCAGCACGGTCACCCGCTCGTCGGCGAGCAGGCCCAGGAACCGCCTGGGCGAACGGCTCACGTCGTACGGGACGACGACCAGCCGGCCGCCGTGCAGCAGGGCGCCCCAAATCTCCCAGACCGAGAAGTCGAACGCGGCCGAGTGGAACAACGTCCACACATCGTCGGGGCCGTAGCCGAGCCGCTCCCGGGTGGAGCCGAAGAGCCGGACCACGTTGGCGTGGGAGGTCAGCACGCCCTTGGGCATGCCGGTCGACCCGGAGGTGTAGGTGAGGTAGGCGGGGCAGTCGGGTTGCAGCGGGCGGTGGCGTTCGGCCGCCCCGATGGGCTCCGGGCTCAGGCCCTCGGCCTCGGCGAGGAGTTCCGCCGCGTCGATCGTCGGCCACTCCCGGCCGACCGTCACCTCGGCCGCGGTGACCACCAACCTGGCTGACGCGTCCCGGAGCATGAAGTCGATCCGGGCGGGCGGGTAGTCGGGGTCCAGTGCGAGGTAGGCCGCGCCGGACTTGAGGACGCCGAGCACGGCGGCGACGAGGTTCGCGGAGCGGGGCAGGGCCAGCGCCACCACGTCCTCAGGGCCGGCGCCGCACGCGACGAGTGCGCGGGCGATCCGGTTCGACCGCTCGTCGAGTTCGCGGTAGGACCAGGTCACCCCGTCCGCCGTCAGTGCGGGCGCGTCGGGGGTGCGGGCGGCCTGGTCGGCGAACATCTCGGGCACGGTCCGCGCGGCCCGGTCGGTGACCTCCGCCCCCGCTGCAGGCGTGGGCGCGGCCGACCGGCCGACCCGGGCCACCGGCAACGAGCGGTCTGCCGTCACGAACGCCTCCAGCACGGCGGTGAACCCATCCCGGTGGTCCGCCAGCCCGAGGTCCTCCCGACCGTTGACGTCGATCTGCAGCCCCTGGCCGTCCTGCCGGTCCCAGACCATGAACAGCAGGTTGCCCACCAGGCCGGACGACAGGTTGCGCATCGTGCCGCGCGCCGGGCCGAAGCGCAGGTCGTACGGGTGGGAGATGACATTGACGACCGGCAGGATGGAGGTGACCGCGGGCATGCCGAGGTCACGCTGGACGTCCACCCCGCGGTAGCGCTGGTGCGCGACGGCCGCCGCCATCCGCCCGCTCACGTGTTCCAGCACGGCCGCGACGGTCATCGCCGGACGGATCGTCAGGCGCAGCGGGAGGACATTGGCCAGGGTCGCGGGCGTCTGCCGGGCGAGCCGGCTCGCCCGGGCCGAGAGCGGGAACGCGATCTGGACGTTCTCGTCGCCGGTCAGCCGCTGGATGTGGAGTGCGGCGGCGGCGGTGACGACCACCGGCCACGGCACCCGGCCGGCGCGGGCGGTCTCGCGAACGGCTTCGAGCTGTTCCTCGGAGAGCCAGCGGGTCGCGCGGCGGAATGCGGCGGTCGTTCCCCTGGTCCGGCCGACGAGCGGTGAGGGCTCCGGCCGGCGGCCGTCCAACTGGCCGAGCCAGAAGTCGCGGTCACGCTCGAAGTCCGCCGAGTCCCGGTACGCGGTGTCCTCGTCGGCGAGGTCGCGCAGCGAACCGAAAGGGCTGTGACCGGGGTCCCGCTTCTCGCGGAGCGCCGTGTACACCTCGGCTACCCGGCGGGTGACCAGGGAGGAACCGTAGGCATCCATGGCGATGTGATGGTAGTTCTGGTACCAGAGGTGCCGCTCGGGGCCCAGCCGGAGCAGCGCGAAGTTGAACAGTGGTCCGGCGACGAGGTCGGACGGCCGCGCCAGCTCGCGCGCCATCCACGCCTCGGCCTCGGCCTGCGGGTCCACCGCCTCGGACAGGTCGATCGTGCGCAGAGTCCACGGCCGGCCCCGGTCGACGGTCTGCCCGACCGTGCCGTCCTCCTGGTGGAACCGGCTGTGCGCGGTGTCCACGTCGGTGACGACGGCGCGCAGGGCCGCCTCGAAGGTCTCGACGTCGAGCTCGCCCTGCACATCGACGTACTCGCCGACCTGATAAACCGAGTTGCCGTCGCTCAGCCTCTGCTCGGCGGACCAAATCTCACGCTGCGCTGCCAGCAGCGGCAGCATTGTGTCGGCGTTCAACAAGATCGACGACCTCCGGGATTTCCTACGGGATGCGCGGGACCACCTGGACACCGAATTGGCCGGGCGCGCGGACGGCGCGGGCCGGATTCGGGAAAGAAAAAAGCAATATTGAGCCACTCGCTCCGACGAACGTAACCGGGCACCCGGCACCGGACAAGCCCGGGATGTCGCCGCGATATTGCCCAGCTGCTGTCCCGCCGGCGGGACAGCAGCTGGCCTTGCCCGCCCCGTACCTGCTGGGTAACCTCGCTGTGTCCGCTGTCCACCGCATTTCAAGGATGCCCTCGGAGAGAATCCAGCATGACACTTGACACCGAGCAGTGGAATCTCTCGGAACCCGAGCTCGAGTTCTTTCGGGAGAATGGCTACATCGGGCCGATCACGGTTTACACCCCGGAAGAGATGGACACCCTGTGGCGAAAGGCCCGGAGCCAGGTCCTCGACCGCTCGCACGCCGCCTATCCGGTCGACGAGGCAATGTCGGGCGCCACGAACATCGCGAACTACGACCGCCACCTCGACATCGACCTGCTTCTCCAGCACGTGTGCAACCGCAGGATCACCGAGCGGGTCGCGTCCATTCTCGGGCCGAACGTGCTCTGCTGGCGGACCGAGTTCTTCCCGAAGTACCCGGGTGACGAGGGGACCGACTGGCACCAGGCGGACACCTTCGCCAACGCCAGCGGCAAGCCGCAGATCCTCTGGCCCGGCGAGACCGAGGACGAGTTCGGTAAGGGCACCATCACGGTGTGGACGGCGTTCACCGACTCCACCCGGGAGAACGGCTGTCTGCAGGTCATCCCCGGCACCCACCACCGGATGAACTATGACGAAACCAAGCGGATGACGTACGACATCGCGCAGATCAACTCCAAGGTCAAGGAGGGTATCCCGCGCGGGTTCTTCGGGTACGACTACCGCCAGCTCCAGGTCGACCCCGACTGGAAGCCGGCCGAGGAGGACGCGTTCTCCCTGGTGATGGAGCGCGGCCAGTGCGTGATCTTCTGGTCCACCCTCATGCACGCCTCGCTCCCCAACACCACGACGAAGAGCCACCGGATGGGCTTCGCCACCCGGTACGTGCCGACCAGCGTCAAGGTCTACCCGGACACCGAGCGGGTCGAGGAGTACGGCGGCAGCATCCCGCTGGACAAATGGGGGGCGGTCCTGGTCCACGGCCAGGACGACACCGGCCACAACAAGATCCTCCGCGAGTCGCTCCACGGCACCCCGATCTCCCACTTCATGCGCTGAGCCGTCCGCGCGCACGCCACGAGGAGCACACCTGAATGACCGTCACACCACGTGCGGTAGCCCCGCCGATCGTCATGGGGTCACCGGAATTCGCCGCCGACCCGCCCGCCCACTACGCCTGGCTGCGGGAGAACGCGCCGGTGGGGCAGGTCCGGCTGGACTTCGGAGCGTTCGCGCAGGACGTCTGGGTGGTCTCGCGCTACGCGGACTGCAAGGCGATGCTCACCGACCCGCGCCTGCGGCGCTCGCCGTTCGACGGTGCCGCGGCGGGGGTGGAGATCCCCGAGCACGTCCGGCTGGTCACCTCGACCCTGGACATGAAGGACGGCGCGGAGCACCGCCGGCTGCGCACCCTGGTGATCTCCCCCTTCACCCCTAAGCGGATCGAACTCCTCGGTGAGCAGGTCCGCGTGCTCGCCGGGCGGCAGCTCGACGAGCTGGGCGCCCGGGGCGTGGACGGCCCGGTCGACCTGCGCCGGGACTACGCCCTGCCGGTGACCTACACCGTCATCGCCGAGCTGGTCGGCGTCGGCGATGACGACCGCCCGCGCTTCCAGCGCGGCGTCACCGCGCTGATGGGCAGCGGCACCCGGGAGGACTGGGACGCCGGCCTGCGCGAGCTCGTCGCGATCACCCGCGACCTGGTCGCCCGCAAGCGGGCCGAGCCCGGGGAGGACCTCGTCTCCGGCCTGATCGCCGCCGAGGAGGCCGGCGACCGGCTGGACGACACCGAGCTGCTCGCCATGGTGTTCAGCCTGGTGACCGCCGGCTACGAGACGACCTACAACCTGATCACCAACGCGGTGGCCGCCCTGCTGGAGCACCCGGACCAGCTCGGCTTGCTGCGCTCGACCCCGGCGGACGGGCCGCTGTGGCGGTCGGCGATCGAGGAGGTGGCGCGCTGCCTCCCGTCCATCACCGCGACCCGGCCTGCCACCGCCATGGAGGACATCGAGTGGCACGGGCAGACCGTGCCCGCAGGTGCCTCGGTGATCCCGCTGCTCGCCGCCGCCAACCGGGATCCCGAGGTGTTCGAGGACCCCGAACGCTTCGACATCACCCGCTCGCCCAATCCCCACCTCGGCTTCGGCCACGGCGTGCACTTCTGCCTCGGCGCCAACTTGGCCCGTATGGAGGCCCGGGTCGCCCTGCAGGTCCTGTTCGAGCGGCACCCGAAGCTCGCGCTCGCCGTCGACCGGAGTGAACTCGCCCTGGAGCCGATGCCCCTGTGGAACCGCTACCGCGAACTCCCGGTCCACCTCGGGTGACTGCGGCGAGACCGGCGCGCAGGAGACCAACGACCCGAAGGGAGCGGTGAGATGACCGGAACGGGTCGCACAGCCGTCGTCACCGGCGGAACCAAGGGGATCGGGGTCGCGTTCAGCCGCCGGCTGGCCCGGCTCGGCTACCGCGTCGTCGCGGTGTACCGCAACGACAAGGCCAGTGCCGACCGGCTGGTCGAGGACGTCCCCGGCCGGATCGAGACGGTCCGCGCGGACGTCGCCGACCCGGACGCGGTGGCCGCCTTCGCCGAGCGCGTGCTCACCGAGTACGGCGCACCCCACGTGCTGGTGAACAACGCCGGCCGCAACATCGACGGGCCGTTCCTGGAGATGGCGAACGAGGACTGGCGCCAAGTGCTCGACGCCAACCTCTCCGGGCCCTTCTACCTGACCAAGGCGTTCGCACCAGCCATGCTCGGCCTGCCGGGCGGCGCCACCGTCATCAACATCGGGGCCACCACCGCCATCCGGCCCCGGCTGAACGGCGTCAACTACTGCGCGAGCAAGGCGGGACTGCTGCACCTCACCAAGTGCCTCGCCCTGGAGTTGGCCCCGCACATCCGGGTGAACTGCCTGATTCCCGGAATGATCGACACCGAGGAGATGCGCACGCGCTACCGAGTCGCCGACCCGCAGGCCCGGGCCGACCTCCTCGCCGAAATCCCTCAGCAAAGGATCGGCTCGCCCGAGGAGATGGCCGACGCCCTCGAATTCCTCGTCGGCGACGGTGCCCGCTACGTCACCGGGCAGAAACTCATAGTCGACGGTGGCCAGTTCATGTGGTAGCGGTCACCGCGCTGGTTCGAGAGATAAGGGCTCTCTATGTTTACACGCCTCGACCGGTACGCAGATTTCCTCAACACCAGGTACCGCTCGGATTTCCTCAAATCTGACGAGTACTCCCTCGACGAGGTCACCCCCGACCTCCGGAAGCGCATCGAGAGCGGCCAGTTCGACCGGATCGTCTTCTCCGGCATGGGCTGCTCGGCCATCGTCTCCGACGTGATCGGCACCTTCCTCAACGCCTCGGGTTCCGGGGTGGAGGTCCACGTCTTCAACGACTACGACTTCCCCTACCTCGTCCCCCGCTCGGTGGCCGACGACGAAGGCACGCTGTTCATCATCAGCTCGTACAGCGGGCACTCCGAGGAGCCGGTCCGGGTGTTCCGCGCCCTCGCGGACCGGTACCACCGCACGCTGCTGCTCACCTCCGGCGGCCGGCTGGCCGAACTGGGCCGGGAGGCCGGGGTGTCGGTGGCGCGCTGGGAGCTCAGCCAGCCGGATCGCGAGTACCCGCTGTTCCACGTCGGGCAGTACTTCTCGATCCTCCTGGACATGTTCCTGGAGCTCGGGCTCATCAAGGACGACCACCGGGCGGAGGTCGCGGCGCTGCCAGGCCACCTGGCCACGGACTTCTCGGCGGCGCTGCAGGAGCAGGCGCGCGCGACCGCACGGTGCTCGCAGGACGCCAACCTCCTGATGCTGGCCTCGCCGAAGTGGTACATGAGCTTGCTCAAGCTGGCCAAGATGCACTTCAACGAGATGGCCATGGCACCCGCGACCCGGAACTACTTCCACGAGTTCTGCCACAGCGAAGTCGCCACGCTGTCCGACCCGGACCGCCGGCACAGCGTCCTGCTGTTCCGCGACCCCGACGACGACGCGTACACCCGGCAGAAGATGGACAACCTGGTCCGGCTGCTGACGCGGGACATCCCGCAGAACCGGAACGTCACGGTGACCGAGATCGCGCTCGACCAGCCGACGTTCATGCGGAAGTACTTCACGGCGCTGGAGTTCGTCCAGCACACGGCGCTGGAGCTGGGGCGCAGCTACGACACCAGGTCCCGCGACCTCATCTCCGAGGCCGCCGGCAACCCCTGGTACCACACGACCGCGATCCGGGCCGAGGCCGCTGCGGCGGGAACCGGCTGATCCCGGGGCACGGACGCGCAGGGGGCGGGCAGCAGGTCGTGGAC
>NZ_JBHVVI010000186.1:0-12504 GCF_042883685.1 Kitasatospora sp. NPDC058190 | reverse complement strand
TGCCCGGCCTGGCCGTAGGTGGAGAAGGCGCCCGCGTCGTTGTCGCCGACCATCACGATCAGGCCGGGGCCGACGATCGCGAGCAGGGTCTTGAGTCTTGCCGAGAGCCCCTGGCGCGGTGCGTCGTCATCGAGCCGGATGGTGCCGAGCGCACCCTTGATGTCGCCGACGTGGGCGTCGTCCAGCACCGCTGAACGCTGCGGCGGAACCTTCGAGTCGAGTGTGGCGTTGGTGGTCATGACGTTCCTCCCGTGAACCCCTGGCAGGTGGGGTGGTCGGGGGCGCGCAGCAGCAATTCCCCCTGCGTGCGGGCACGGCGCGTCGGCGCGCGGCGGTGCGGCCGTACGGGGACGTACGGGCACGGCGGAGCCGCGTGCGTGGTGTCAGCGCTGACGCATCGTCAGATCTACGCGCAGGGAGGGTTGTTACCGCGTACCGGAGGTGTGCGAGGGCAAGCGGGGGCAGGGGCTACTGTGGCCCGGACTACTGCAATCCATGTCTCTCGCCTCCTCCCGGCCGACGCACCCCGTGGTGCGTGTCATCGACGCGGCAAGGAGTTCGCCGGCACGCGAAGCGACCGCCGGTTCACCCCAACTCGTCAGAGCTTTGGCACTCCACGGCGTGTCCAACCCCCTTGGGTCGGAAGCCACTTCGGATCAACCCTTAGGTCGGGAAGATCTGTCCTAACCCTGGGCGTCTCTCGACGTCGTCGGATCAGTGGCCTGTGTCCGTGAAGAAGCCTCACCGAACGAGGTGCCTTCTTCAAACCTCCAGAAGCATAGACCGGCCGGAGGGTGATACTTGCGCACTTGGTAGAACCTTTACCTTTGCGGAGGTGTGCCACCCGCCCGGGTGGCGCGGGTTTGACCACCCGGCCGCCACGGAACGACTTCCCGCCGTACCCGCAGCGGCACCAGGCAGTGCCCACGACCCGAGGGGTGGCATGGCGACCACAGGCTCCCAGGGGGCTCCCCGGCAGGCGAGGGCGCTGGCACTCGCCCGGCACCCCAAGCTGTGGCTCTTCCCGAGCGTCCTGTGCGGCCTGCTGGCCGTGGTGCTCTCACTGCTCTACATGGGCGGCATCGTCAACCCGAACGGGAACCTGCACCGGCTGCCGATCGCCCTGGTGAACGCCGATCAGGGCGCGCCGCCACCGGGCCACCCGGCGAACCTCGGAACCGAGCTGACCCGGGCGGTGGTGGCCGGAACCCCCGACGACACCGTCGACTGGCGGCAGACCGACGACGCCGGCGTCCGCGACCTGCTCGCCTCCGGCAAGGTCTACGGCGCGCTGCTCGTGCCGAAGGACTTCACCGCGACCGTCACCAAGCTGGCCACCGGCGGCGCCACCGAACGGCCCACCCTGACCGTCCTCACCAACCCCGGCCTCGGCAGCCTCGGTGCCTCGATGGCCGCGCAGATCGTCCAGGCCGCCGCCCACCAGGCCTCGGTCACGACCGGCAAACAGCTGCTGGCCGCCCTACCGGCCTCGAACGCCCGGGGCCCGGACACCGGCGCCACCGCCCGGTTGCTGCTCGCCGACCCGATCGCCGTCACCACCCGGGTCGGCCACCCGATCGGCGGCCACAGCGGCCTCGGCCTGAGCGCCTTCTACTACGCCCTGCTGGCCGTGCTGACCGGCTTCATCGGCGGCAACATCATCCACAACGGCGTCGACGGCGCGCTCGGCTACAGCGACAGCGAGATCGGCCCCTGGCACACCCGCCGTCCGACCGTCCCGATCAACCGCACCCAGACCCTGCTGCTCAAGATGGTCATGACGGCCGGGATCATGCTGCCCACCACCTCCCTGGTGCTGCTCTGCACGGTCGGCATCCTCGGCATGGACGCCCCGCACCAGGCGATGCTCTGGCTGTTCGGCTACTGCGCGAGCCTGGCCGTCGGCCTCGGGGTGCAGGCGATCAACGCCGCGTTCGGCGGGATCGGGCAGCTGGTGTCCATGTTCGTCTTCATCGCGCTGGCCCTGCCCTCCTCCGGGGCGACCGTCCCGCTCCAGGCCGTGCCCGGGTTCTACCGCTTCCTCGGCATCTTCGAGCCGATGCGCCAGCTGAGCGCGGGCATCCGGGCGATCCTCTACTTCGACGCCCGGGGAGACGCCGGGCTGGCCCGCGGCTGGATCATGATCGCCGTCGGCCTGGTGCTCGCGCTGGCCTTCGGCTTCGCGATGACCCGCTACTACGACCGCAAGGGCCTGCACCGCTGGACGCCTCAGCCCTCGGACTGACTCTTCGCCACCGTCACCTTCAGGTGCTTCATGATCGGCTGGTTGCTCTGGGTGCTGTAGTCGCCGATCGCGCACAGCACGTTCAGCTCCGGCATGTACCCGGCCGCGCAGCCGCGCGGGATGTCGTACGGGACGGCCAGGTAGCCGTGCACCGAGCGGGTGCTGCCGTCCCTCGCCGTGCTGGTGACGTCCACCGGGTCGAACTCGTCGATGCCGCGCTCGCGCATGTCGTCCTTGTTCAGGAAGACCAGCGTGCGCAGGTTCTTCACGCCCCGGTAGCGGTCGTTGTCCGAGTAGATGGTGGTGTTCCACTGGTCGTGCGAGCGCATGGTTCCCAGGGCCAGGGTGCCCGGCTCGGGGACGACGTCGGGCAGCGCGGCGGTGGAGAACTCGGCCTTGCCGGAGGGGGTGAGGAAGACCAGCTCGCGGGCCGGCTGCCTGATCCGGAAGCCCAGCGGCAGCCGCACCCGGCGGTTGAAGTCCTCGAAGCCGTCCAGCACTTGGGCCATGGTGTCGCGGATCCGGTCGTAGTCCTCGATGTACCACTCCCACGGGGTGGGGCTGTCCGGCAGCGCCGCGCGGGCCATCCCGGCCACGATCGCGGGCTCGGAGAGCAGGTGCGGCGAGGCCGGGCGCTTCATGCCGCGCGACAGGTGCACCATGCTCATCGAGTCCTCGACGGAGGTGCTCTGCTCCCCACCGCGCTGGTGGTCCTTCTCGGTCCGGCCCAGGCACGGCAGGATCAGCGCCCGGCGTCCGTGCACCAGGTGGCTGCGGTTCAGCTTGGTGCTCACCTGGACGGTCAACTCGCACCCGCCGAGTGCCTCGTGGGTGTAGGGCGTGTCCGGCGCGGCCTGCGCGAAGTTGCCGCCCATGCCGACGAAGACCTTCACCTCGCCGCGCCGCATCGCCTCGACCGTCCCGACGGTGTCCAGGCCGTGCGCGCGCGGCGGCTCGATCCGGCACACCTCGGCGAGCCGGTCCAGGAGCTCGTCGGTGGGCCGGTGGTCGATCCCGCAGGTGCGGTTGCCCTGCACGTTGCTGTGCCCGCGCACGGGGGAGGGGCCGGCCCCCTCGCGGCCCAGATTGCCGCGCAGCAGAAGGAGATTGACGATCTCCCGCGCGGTGTCCACGCCGTGCTCGTGCTGGCTGACGCCCAGGCACCAGCTGAAGATCGAGCGGTCCGCCTCGCGGTAGATCCGCGCCGCCTTGAGGATCTCCTTCCGGCTCAGCCCGCTCTGGCGCTCGATCTCCTCCCAGGGCGTCGACGCGCAGACCTCGCGGTAGGCCTCGAAGCCGCTGGTGTGCCGGTCGATGAACAGCTGGTCCAGCGCCTTGTCGTCGGTCGCCGACTGCTCCAGGATCGCCTTCGCCATGCCGCGCAGCAGCGCCATGTCGCCGCCGATCCGCGGCTGGAGGTTGAGGGTGCTGGTCCGGGTGGACTTGTTCAGCGCCATGTCGGTGAAGTCGTGCGGGATGATCGTGCGGGTGGCCGCCGCCTCGACCAGCGGGTTGACGTGCACGATCCGCGCGCCGCGCTTGTACGCCTCGGCGAGGGCGGTGAGCATCCGGGGCGCGTTGGAGGCCGCGTTGACACCCAGGATGAACAGGGCGTCGGTGACCTCCCAGTCCTTGAGGTCGACCGTCCCCTTCCCGGTGCCCAGAGAGGCCTGCAACGCCCGTCCGCTCGCCTCGTGGCACATGTTGGAGCAGTCGGGCAGGTTGTTGGTGCCCAGCTCGCGGGCCATCAGCTGGTAGAGGAAGGTCGTCTCGTTGCCGAGCCGGCCGGAGGTGTAGAAGGCGGCCCGGTTCGGGTCGTCCAGCCCGCGCAGGGTGCTGCCGACCAGCTCGAAGGCGTCCTTCCAGCTGATCGGGACGTAGTGGTCGGTGTCCGGGTCGTAGACCATCGGCTCGGTGAGCCGGCCCTGGTCCTCCAGTGCGAAGTCGCTCCAGCCGGACAGCTCGGTCACCGAGTGGGCCGCGAAGAACTCCCGGCCGACCCGCTTGCGGGTCATCTCCCAGGTGACGTGCTTGATGCCGTTCTCGCAGATGTCCAGGTGCAGGCCCTTGGTGTCGTCCGGCCAGGCGCACCCGGGGCAGTCGAAGCCGGTGTTCTCGTGGTTCATCCGCATGACCGCCCGCGGCCCGTCGACGTACGCGCCCTCGCGCAGCAGGAAGCGGGTGACGCTCTTCGCCGCGCCCCAGCCGGCGGCCGGGTGGTGGTACGGCGCGAACTGCGGCGGGCCGGCGGGGGAGGGGCCCACGTCCTCCGGCTCCTGCGGGGCGGCGGTCGCGGCGTCGTCGGAGGTGGTCACGGTTCTGGCCTTCCGTCGCATGGACGCACGGGTGCACGGGCGCACGGGCGTCGGACACCCGGCGCCGGGGTCGAGGCTACGTCCGCCCGTCGAACCCCGCGCGTCGAGCGGCTACGCCCCGGGCAGGCTGCCCAGGACGGCGGCGACATCGGTCCGCCGGGCCACCTCCAGCAGGGCGCGGGCCATCACCGAACCCGGCTCCCGGGCGGCGATCACCAACCCGATCGGCGCGCTGTGCACCGGCTCCACCAGCGGAACGGCCTGCATTCCCGGCGGGACGCCGAACACGTGCAGCCAGGCGTACGGCACCACGCTGGCCCAGTGGCCGGTGCGCACGTGCGCGAACAGCGAGGCCACCGAGTCGGTCTCCACCCGGGGCGTCGGCTCCAGCCCGAGGCCCGCGAACACCTCGTCCAGCACCCGGCGGCCCTGCATGCCCGGGTGCAGCAGGCACAGCGGCAGCCGGGAGGCCTCCGCCCAGGTGGCGCGCGGATGCCGGGCCAGCCCGTCCGCCAGGCTGGTCAGCAGGACGTACCGCTCCTCGTACAGCGGCAGGGCGCGCAGGTCCGCCGAGCCCGGCCCGGGCAGGTAGGTGATGCCCGCGTCGATCTCGAAGTTCCGTACCTGGCGCAGCAGTTCCTCGGAGCGCAGGTCGGTGGACAGTTCCACGGCCACCAGCGGGTGGGCGGCGCAGAGCGGCCCGGTGAGCAGCGAGACGGCGCCCGAGGCGGTCGGCACGGCGCCGATCCGCAGCCGTCCGCTCAGCCCGGTGCGCAGCGCGTCCACCTCGTCCCGCAGGGCGTCCCGGTCGGCCAGGATGCGCTGCGCCCACAGCACGATCCGTTCGCCCTCGGGGGTGAGGCCCTCGTAGGCCCGGCCGCGCCGCACCAGCAGCACCTTCAGCTCGTCCTCCAGCTTGCGGACGGCCTCGGACAGGGCCGGCTGGGAGACGTGGCAGGCCTGGGCGGCGCGGGCGAAGTGGCGCTCGCGGGCGAGGGCGACCAGGTACTCGAGCTGGCGGAAGAGCATCTACTCGGCCACCGGGACGGGGTCGGTGCGGGCGGTACCGCTGTGCGCGGGGCCGAGGCGGGCCGGGTCGAGTCGGTCGGGGTCGAGTCGGTCGGTGTCGAGGTGGTCGGTGTCGACGCGGTCCGCGCGGGTGTAGACGTTCATCGAGTCGCCGCGCAGGAAGCCGACCAGGGTCAGCCCGCTCTCCTCCGCCAGGTCCACCGCCAGCGAGGAGGGCGCGGAGACGGCGGCGAGCATCGGGACGCCCGCCATCACGGCCTTCTGCACCAGCTCGAAGGAGGCCCGGCCGCTGACCATCAGCACCGTGCCGCGCGCCGGGAGCAGGCCCTCGCGCAGTGCGTGGCCGACCACCTTGTCCACCGCGTTGTGCCGGCCCACGTCCTCGCGCAGGCAGAGCAGCCGCCCCTCGGCGTCGAACAGGCCGGCCGCGTGCAGGCCGCCGGTGCTGTCGAAGACCTTCTGGGCGGCCCGCAGCCGCTCGGGCAGCGCCGACAGCAGCGCGGGGGTCACGCGCAGCCCGTCCTCGGCGACGCTCCACGGCGCGGTGGTGCGCACCGCGTCCAGGCTGGCCTTGCCGCACAGGCCGCAGGAGGAGGTGGTGTAGAAGTTGCGCTCCAGCGAGGCGTCCGGGGCGGGCACGCCCTGGGCGAGCACGACGTCCACCACGTTGTAGGTGTTGCCGCCGTCGGCGGTGGCCCCCGCGCAGTAGCGGATCCCGGTCAGGTGGTCGGCGGCGTGCAGCACGCCCTCGCTGACCAGGAAACCGGCCGCGAGGTCGAAGTCGCTGCCCGGGGTGCGCATGGTCACCGTCAGCGGGCGCCCGCCGACCCGGATCTCCATCGGCTCCTCGGCGGCCAGGGTGTCGGGGCGGTGCGAGGGCACGCCCTGGCGCAGCCGCAGCACCCTGCGCGGTACGGTCACTCGGCCCATCGTCGTCGGCTCCTCGGTGGTGTCGGTCCGGACTGTACGGATGCATCCTCGCTCGTTTCCGACCCTGCGTGCGTCGGGTCCTCCGGCTCTGGCAGGTGGCGGCGGCTGTGCGCGCCGGTGACGGCCAGGCAGAACACGCCCACGGCGGCCATGCCGACCAGCAGGGCCGGGTAGGAGGCGTGGCCGGCCGCCCCGGCGAGCAGCAGCGGGGTGAGGAAGCCGCTGGAGGTGGTGCTCTGGTACAGCGAGGCGGAGGTCGGCCCGGTGTTCCGCGGGGTGAGCCGTTCCACCTCGTGCAGCCCCGCGCCGAGCGTCAGCCCGTACCCCGTGCCGAGCACGAACGCGGCGGCCACCACCAGGCCCACCGAGTCGCGGGCGGCGGCGAGGGCGCCGAGCAGCAGTCCGGCGATCACGGTGGCCATCGCGGTGAGCGTGGCCCGGGCACTGCCCGCGTCGTCCAGCCGGGCCGCGAAGGGCTGGGCGACCACGCCCATGGTGAGGGTCAGCGCCGCGACCAGGCCGCTGAACAGTGGCGCGTAGCCGGGCACCCGGCTGGCGACCAGCGGCGGCAGGACCACGTACGCCACGGTGGCGGCGCCGAGGACGGCCGGGCTGGCGGGCAGGACGACGTAGCGGAACCGGGGGTGGCGCACGGCCGCGCGGTGGTGGTCCGCGGGCCGGACCGGGCGGTGGACCGCGGCGGTGTCCGGGATGCGGCGGGTGGCCCGCAGGACCAGCAGGCAGGCCACGGAGTGGGCGAGGCAGGGCAGCACCGTCGGGCCGGGCAGCCACTCGGCGATGACGCCGGAGGCCAGCGCGCCCGCCGCGAAGCCGGCCCCGGTGGCGTACATCGCGCGGCGGGCCGCCGCCTCGGGCGTCGTTCCGGGTCCGGAGAGCTCCCGCAGCCAGGTCGTCCCGGCGAGGAACACCAGCCCGGCCGCGAAGCCGGTGGCCAGCCGGGCGGTGTAGCCGGTCGGCTCGTCCGTCAGGGCGAGCAGCGCGCTGGCGGCGGCGGACAGGCCGAGCGCGGCGCGCACCGTCCGCCGCCGGCCGTACCGGTCGGCGGCGGGACCGCCGAGCAGCAGGCCGGGCACCAGGCCGACCAGGTAGACCGAGAACATCGCGGCCAGCGACAGCGCCGACCAGTCGGTGCGCGCCCGGTACACGGTGGCGAGGGCGGTGAACTGGTTCGCGCCCCAGGCGGCGACGGCGACGGCGGCTGCGGCAGGGAGCCAGCGGGTGGTAGTGCGGGGGCGGGGCATGTGCTCGGTCTATTCCCTCTGCTCGGTTCCCCCGGCGGATTTCCCGGAGGAATTCCTGCGTCTTCGGTGAATCCGATGCAGAGCAGGGTGTGAAATGTCGAGCATTTCCGCCGGGCTTACCGTCCAGTGTTTCGCCCAGTGTCGTCGCACGTCAAAGAGGTGATTCCTGTGGTGCGATAAGCGGCGCCGATCGAGCGGGCGGAAAACCTGCCGGGCCGGTCGACCGGGCAATTCCGCCGAGGAATCCCGCAGGGAATTCCGGTGACTGCCGGCGTTTCACCCGGCCTGCGGGCCCCCGTCGCCCACCGCCAGCACGACCGCACTGGCCGCACCGCCCGGCGTCTCGTAGTTCACCGTGTCCCCGGTGTGGCGGCCCAGCAGTGCCTTGCCGAGCGGGCTGTCGTAGGTCACCAGGGTCAAGTCCCGCTCCTCCGCCAGCTCGGAGATCTCGACGGTCTCCTCCGCGCCGTCCGCGAACCGAACGGTGACGGTCGAGCCAACCCCGATCACCTCCGTGGACGGCGCCCCGGCCAGCTCGGCCTCCCGTAGCCGCCCCTCCAGCTCGGCGATCCGCCGGTCCAGCCGCGTCACCTCCGACGCCCGCTGCAACTCGTCCGCCGCATCCGCCCGGTCCCCCACCGGCTCCTCGCCCCGTAGCGTCGCGGCCACCTCCCCCCGCTCCGCCCGCAACTGCGCCAGCTCCTCCCGCACGGCACGCAGCCCCTCGGCACTGATCGGTTCCGGCCCACCGCTCATGGCAAGCTCCCGGGTCTGTCACGGAACACTCGAACACCGGCCGCCTCCCATTACCCCACCTCACCGCACCCCCGGCAAATCCTCGGTCGGGGCGGGCGCCGCGAGCGGGATTTGTCCGGCCAACTCCCCGGCGGCACGGGGGAGCTGGGGGTGGCGGTGATCACCTTTGGCGGTGGGGCGGTGGGGGAAAGCGCAGGTGGGAGGGGAGTGTGAGGTGGCCGGAGGAGGGACCGGCCGTTGGGGCGGGAGCGGGCGAAGCTACCATGAGGGCAACACCCTCAGCTCGAAAGATGGACTTGTGACTGTCAACGACGACGTGTTCACGGACTGGAAGAACCGCGAGGAGATCGCGGAGTCGATGATCCCGATCATCGGGCGGCTGCACCGGGAGAAGGACGTCACCGTCCTGCTCCACAGCCGGTCCCTGGTGAACAAGTCGGTGGTCAGCATCCTCAAGACGCACCGCTTCGCCCGGCAGATCGCGGGCGAGGAGCTCTCGGTCACCGAGACCATGCCGTTCCTGCAGGCGCTGACCACCCTGGACCTGGGCCCCTCGCAGATCGACCTCGGGATGCTCGCCTCGACCTACCGGGCGGACGACCGCGGCCTGTCGGTGGAGGAGTTCACCGCCCAGGCCGTCGCCGGTGCCACCGGTGAGAACAAGCTGGAGCGCCGGTCCGCGCAGGACGTCGTGCTGTACGGGTTCGGCCGCATCGGCCGCCTGGTCGCCCGCCTGCTGATCGAGAAGGCCTCCGGCAACGGCCTGCGCCTGAAGGCCATCGTCGTGCGCAACGGCGGCGGCGACGACCTGGTCAAGCGCGCCTCGCTGCTGCGCCGGGACTCGATCCACGGCCAGTTCCAGGGCACGATCACCGTCGACGAGGCGAACAACAAGATCGTCGTCAACGGCAACGAGATCACGGTGATCTACTCCAACGACCCGAGCGAGGTCGACTACACGGAGTACGGGATCAAGGACGCGATCCTGATCGACAACACCGGCAAGTGGCGTGACCGCGAGGGCCTGTCCAAGCACCTGCGCCCCGGCATCGCCAAGGTCGTGCTGACCGCCCCGGGCAAGGGCGACGTGCCGAACATCGTGCACGGCGTCAACCACGACATGATCAAGCCGGACGAGCAGATCATCTCCTGCGCCTCCTGCACCACCAACGCCATCGTCCCGCCGCTGAAGGCGATGGAGGACGAGTACGGCGTGGTCCGCGGCCACGTGGAGACCGTCCACTCGTTCACCAACGACCAGAACCTGCTGGACAACTACCACAAGGCCGACCGCCGTGGCCGCTCGGCGCCGCTGAACATGGTGATCACCGAGACCGGTGCCGCCTCGGCCGTCGCCAAGGCCCTGCCGGACCTCAAGGCGAAGATCACCGGCAGCTCGATCCGCGTGCCGGTGCCGGACGTGTCCATCGCGATCCTGAACCTGCAGCTGAAGCGTGAGACCAACCGCGAGGAGGTCCTTGACTACCTGCGGGAGATCTCGCTGACCTCGCCGCTGAAGCGCCAGATCGACTTCACCGACTCGCCCGACGCGGTCTCCTCCGACTTCATCGGCTCGCGCCACGCCTCGATCGTGGACGCCGGCGCGACCAAGGTCGAGGGCGACAACGCGATCCTGTACCTGTGGTACGACAACGAGTTCGGTTACTCGTGCCAGGTCGTGCGGGTCGTGCAGTACATCTCGGGTGTCGAGTACCCGACCTTCCCGGCTCCGGCGGTCTGATCGACCGGTTGATCGGTTTCGACGGGGCGGTGACCGGTTGGTCGCCGCCCCGTCGGCGTTCGCGGGCCGGTACCTTGCTGGGGTGTCGGGCGACGGGAGAGGCGGGGCGATGGCGGACGAGTGGCCCACGGTCGAGTTGGACCCGGTGCGGCGGCTGCGGGTGATGGCGGCGGCCGGGGCCGGGCGTCCGCTGTACGCCGAGCGGCGCCTCGCGGCGGGCTTCGACCAGGTGTGGCGGGTCGCGAGCGACCTGTCCGGTGAACTGCCCGGTCTGATCAGCGGGTTGCGCTCCTTCGAGGTCGGGCCCGCACAAGCGGGGGAACGGCTGGAGGGGCTCGCGGTGAGCGTCGTCGGTCACCGCGAGCGGTTCGAGATCGTGCTGCGCAGTGGCTGGTGCCTGATGCAGAGCCGGGTGCTGCTGGGCGGGATGGCGGCCGTGCCGGACGGGGACGGGACCCGCTTCGCCCTGCTCGCCGGCTTGCGGGTGCCGGGTGCCGGGCCGGTGCAGCAGCTCCTCGGCGGGCTCACCGAGCGGCGGGGCAAGGTGCTGCTGGACCGGCTGGAGCGGCGGATCGTCGAGCGGTCACGGACGGAATAGCCTGCGCACGGCGTCGGCCACCTCCTCGGGCGCCTCGTGCGGGAGGAAGTGCCCGCAGCCGGGCAGGACTTCGGCGCGCAGGTCGTCGGCGGGGGCGCCGGCCGGGGAGAGCAGGGACGGGCGGATCACCGGGTCCTGCTCGCCGCCGAGCAGCACGGTGGGGACGGTGAGCCGGCGCTTGTTGAACCGGCCGGACGCCAGGCGCGGGATGTCCCGGACGACGAAGCCCCAGTGCAGGAGCTCGGCGGCGCGGGCCGCTTCGGAGGTGCTGCCCGCCTCGACGTACTCGGCCAACTCTTCGGCGGGCCAGGGGTGTTCGTCGGCGGTGGCGCGTCGCAGGAGATGGGCGAGCAGCCCGGGGCGGTGGCGGACCACCCGGCGGCCGACGCCCGGGTACTCCAGCAGGGCGGTGTACCAGAAGCGCCAGGCGGTGCCGAGCAGGGCGCGTTGGCGCGGCCAGGGGTGGGTCATGTTGAGCGCGAGGAAGCCGGTGAACCGCTCCGGCGCGCGCAGGGCCAGCTCGAAGCCCGTCCAGGCACCCCAGTCGTGGCCGACCAGGCCCACCCGGTCCGTTCCAAGCCGGTCGAGGGCGGCGAGGGTCAGGCGGGCGCGGTCGTCGGTGGTGTAGCCGTGGCGGGGCGCCTCGGACCGGCCGAAGCCGGGCAGGTCCAGGCAGAGCAGCCGGAACTCGCCGCTGAGCAGCGGGATCACACGGTGCCAGGCGTACCAGTGTTGGGGGAAGCCGTGCAGGAGCAGCAGCGGGGTGCCGCCTTCGTCGCCGGCCTCGGCGAGGTGGAGGCGGACGCCGTCGGCATCGACGTGGCGGTGGCGTACGCCTGGCAGGTGGGGCAGATGGGGCGTGTGGGGCAGGTTGGGTAGCGGGTGGGGGGTGGTCATCGGGGTCTCCCTCCTGGGGGGTCTCAGGAGAGGAGAGGGCTCGGGAGGGCGTTGCAATCCCCGGGGTCGGCGGGCTTTTTCGGGCTCAGTGGTGTTCGGCGCCCCAGGCGGTGCGGAAGCCGTGGCGGGCGCGGAAGAGTCGTGAACGGACCGTTCCGAGTGGGAGGTCGAGGATCTCGGAGACGGATTTCTCGTCCAGGCCTTCGATGTGTCGGAGTGTCAGGATGGCGCGGTGGGCGGGTGGCAGGCGTTCCAGGACGTCCTGGATGTCGGTGGCCAACTCGGGGTCGTGATCGTCGGGTTGGTCGGTGGAAGCGGTCGGTTCAGGGGATCGGCGGGTGGCGAAGCGGACGGCCTCGCGGGCGGCGATCGTCCGGGCCCAGCCGAACAGGGCCGCGGGCGCCTTGAGTTGGCGCAGGCCGCGGACGATCGCGATCATCGCCTCCTGGGCGGCGTCGGGGGCGTCCTGGAGGGCGATCGGGGCGCAGACCCGGCCGACGTACGGCATCAGCAGGGAGAGGAGCTCGTCGAGGGCGAGGGCGTCGCCCTGCTGTGCCGCCTGGACGAGAGCGGTGAGTTCCTCGTGGTCGTGATGCGTCATCCCGCCCCCCGTCGGCGTTGTCGGACCAGCCTGGACGGTACCGGATGGGGGGGTGTTGGTGTGGGGGGTGTTGGTGTGGTGGGGGGCTTTCGGGAGGGTGGGTGGCCGGGGGCGGCTCCGGGGGTGGCCG
>NZ_JBHVVI010000185.1:0-12725 GCF_042883685.1 Kitasatospora sp. NPDC058190 | reverse complement strand
GCTGCTGAAGTCCAACTGCTCGGGCGTCATGAACCGCGCTGTGCCGGAGCTCGCCTTCGTAGGCTCCGGGGCGCACGCACGAGGTTGAGCATCCGACGGCAAGGGCGCGCGCCCGGCCAGGAGGTACCCTTCGGGAGACGTGCACTCTGGAGGAGGGGCCGGCGTGACGACCTTCGGCAGTGCGACCCCGCTGCTCAGCGCCGTCCTCGCGCCGCTCGCCGACCTCGGCCGGGCCGACGCCGTGGCCCGGCGGATCACCGAGGCGATCGCCCTCGGCCTGGTCGCCGACGGGGATCAACTGCCCAACGAGAACGACCTGTCCGACCAGCTCGGCGTCGCCAACGGCACCGTCCGCGAGGCGCTCGCCCTGCTCCGCGAGGCCGGACTGATCGAGACCCGGCGCGGCCGCAACGGCGGCAGCTTCGTCCGCATCCCCGCCGAGGGCTGCGAGCACCTCCAGCTCGCCAGGCTGCGCGACCTCGCCGTCGTCGACCTGCGCGACCTCGGTGACGAGGAATCGGCCGTCTTCGGCACCGCCGCCCGGCTCGCCGCCGAACGCGCCCCCGCCGACCTCGGCCCCCGGCTCGCCCGGCTGGTGCAGGAGTTGCGCGGCGCCGCCGGGCCCGCCGACCAGCGCCGGGCCGACGCCCGCTTCCACATCGAACTCGCCGTCGCCGCCCGGTCGGTGCGCCTCACCCGGCTCGCCGTCCGGCTGCAGGCCGAACTCGGACCGCTGCTGTGGCTGCCCGCCCCCTACGGGCCCGACCAGGAGCAGTTCGCCGAGCAGCACCGCGAGATCCTGGTCGCGGTGCTGGCCGGTGACGCGGTCGGCGCCCGCGCGGCGGCGGAGACGCACGCGGTCGCCTGCGTGCACCATCTGGTGCGCGGGCAGCAGCGGTTGGCGGAGGACGGCTGAGGTGACGGCGGTGACGGCGGCGGTGCTGGTGGAGGGCCGGGAGGCGGTGGTCCGTGTCTCGGAGATGACCCTCACCCGTGAAGGTCTCAGTCGCTCCGCTTCCTTGCGGCCGGCGGCCGGGTGAAGCAGCAGTCCCCGCAGAGCCCCGCGCCCGGACCGATCCGGTAGTAGAGGCAGCAGCTGGTCCGGCGGAAGGCCGTTCCGCGCGGCCCGGTGAGCAGCGTGCCGGACCCGGCCAGCGGCGGACGGGCCAGCAGCTCCGCGACCAACTCGCGGGCCGCTCCCGGAGCATGGGTGTCCAGCACCCGCAGGGTTCCGGCCAGGGCGGAGGCGGCGTTGCCGTGCAGCAGGCGTGCCGAGAGCGGGACGGTGGCCCGGACCGCCGCCGCGAGCGGCTCCAACTGGCCCAGCAGGACGGCCCGGTGGAGCTGGTCGGCGAGACTGCCGGTCGTGCTGCGCGCCGGCTCCAGCGGAGTCCAGAGGTCGATAGGCCCCTGGTCCGGAATCCGCACCCAGGCCTGCTCCAGGGTCGGCACCGTCCCGAGCAGCACGGCCGAACCGAGGCCCACCGACCAGAAGCGGGCGGCCAGTCCGAGGTGCAGGATCGAGGCCGCGACCCGGAGCTCGGTGGTGCCCAGTCGCTGCGCCACCACCCGGACCCGGGCGGCGAGCGGCGCGTCGGCTCCGGTGCCGTACAGCTCCGGCAGCGGGCGGAAGCCCGGCGGCGGCGCCCCGGCCGGGGAGGTGTCCAGTGCGAAGTACGGCCCGACGGCGGCGAGTTGGCCGTAGTCGGGCGCGGGGTTCAACGGCCCTCCCCGGTGCGGCCGTTTAACCCCGCGCCACGCTCGGTCGGCCCGGTTGCGGGCAGGTGGTGGTGCAGGGGCATCGGGGCAAGCCTCCAGGGGTGCGGTCGGACACCGATCATGGGCATGAACGGTACCGCCGCGCCCCGGCCGCCCGGCACTGCCCCTGCCGCCCGGCACCGCCGCGTCGGGCGTGCTCCGATTCTGCTCCCGGGCCCTCGACCTCGCCTCCCGCCCGGGAGGGGAGTTGTCTCCATCCCGGGGAGGAACCCGCCTCCCCCGGGAGAGTGGCCCGTAGGCTCGGCCGGGTGCGCACCGACTCTCAGCCCCGCCCCGCCCGGTCCCGGCGAGTGCTCGCCGTCCTCGCCGCCGTCGTCCTGTTGGCGCCCGTCGCCCTCGCGCACCCGGGGGAGCGTGGCGCGGCCGCGCTGATCGCCCTGACGGCCGTGCTCGCGGCGGTGGTGGCGTCGCTGCCCTGGCCGACGGGGCGGATCACGCCCACCGCTGCGGCGGGAGCCGTGGCCGGCGCCTCCCTGCTGGTCGACCTGCTCTACTCGGGGCCGTACCGGCTGCCCGGGTTCTGGCTGCCCTTCGAATGGCTCGCCCTGCTCGGCGTGGTCTTCCGCGCCGTCCGCCGACTGCCCGACCGTTGGGTCGGACCGGTCGGCGGCCTGGTCGGCCTGGCCGCCGTCGTCCTGCCGCTGCGGTTCGCCCTCCGGACACCACAGGGCGGCCCGGCCGGGCCGGTGATCGGTGTGCTGCTCTCCCTGGTGCCGGTGCTCGGAGCGGCCGGGGCGGGCCTCTACCTGCGGATCCTGGACGCCCGCCGGGAGCGCGCCGTCGCGGCGGCCAGGCGTGAGCAGCGGCTCGAGGTGGCGCGCGGCCTCCACGACTTCGTCGCCCACGAGATCACCGGCATCGTGCTGGAGGCCCAGGCCGGTCAGCTCCCGGGCCAGGAAGCCGAGGAGACGGCCGCCCTGCTGCGCCGCCTGGAGGAGGCGGGGCTGCGGGCGCTCGACTCGATGGACGACATGGTCGGCGCCCTGCGCGACCCGCAGGACGACCGGAGCACCGGGGCGCCGACCCGCCGCCTCGGCCTGGCCGACCTCCCGGAGCTGGTCACCCGCTTCGGGACGACGGGCGGCCTGCGCGCCACCGTCGAGCTGACCCCCGAGGTCTCCGGTCGGCTCGCCGCCGAGGCGGAGGCGACCGTGTACGCCGTCGTCCTGGAGGCCCTCACCAACATCCGGCGACACGCCCCGCAGGCCACCGAGGTGACCGTCCTGGTGGCCCCGGCGGACGACGGGAGCGCCGTCCGGGTGACCGTCACCGACAACGGCGGCCCCGCCGTTCGCAGGCCCCTGCTGCGCCGCCGACCCGGCTCGGGCGGTACCGGCCTGCCCGGTCTCACGGCCCGTGCGGCGGCCCACGGCGGCACCCTGACCTCGGGCCCGGTCACCCCGGCGGGGTGGCAGGTGGTGTGCGTGTTGCCGGGGCGCCAGCGGTGAACCGTCCGGTGGTGTCGGCCGAGCGGGCTCGGCCGACGCCACGCCCGTGCGGGTCGGTGCCACGCCCGTGCGGGTCGGCGGCCGTCGTCATGGTCGACGGCTCCGTCCACCGGGCACCCGCACCCCCGCCGGTCGTCTCGGCGCTCGCGGCCGCCGCCCCGGGCGCCGCGCGGGCGGGTGAGGGTGAAGCGGTCGACCGGGACGAGGTCGCCGTAGGGGCCGCTGACGGAGTAGTAGGTCACGTCGATGGTGGTGTCGCCGCCGTGTTCGCCCGGGTCGACGTCGAAGGAGGCGAAGCCGTACGGGTTGTCGGCGTCGCGGAAGGCGGACCAGGGGGCGTCCTCGATCACGTAGACCGGGGGCCGCTTGCCGGTGGCCTTGTCGACGGGGCCGACGCCGGTGATGACGCGGGCCTTGGCGGGGGTGAAGAAGAGCTTGTTGGAGGGGGCGGAGGTGCCGCCGCCGCCGATGACCATGTGGACGGTGCCCCGGGTGGTGTCGACGGTCTCGGTGTCGGTGGCGGCCGGGATCGGGGTGCGGGTGTCGGTCGGCTGCTGGCCGCGGATCGGGTGGGAGCGCTCGTAGTGGTGCTCGTGGCCGCAGACCACCAGGTCGACGCCGTACTTGTCGAACAGCGGTACCCAGGCTTCGCGGACGCCGAGGTCGGCGCCGTTGAACTTGTCGGCGGTGGAGATGACCACCTGGTGCATGCAGACCACGATCCAGTCGATCCCCGGGTCCGCGTTGGCGGCGATCAGCTCCCGCTCCAGCCAGCGCTGCTGGGCGCCACCGGAGTAGCCGTGCACATAGGAGTTGCCACCGTCCTGGTAGGCGACGTCGTCGTTGTTGAGGCTGATGACGCGGACCGAGCCGGCCGTGAACGCGTACCAGAGGCGGTGCAGTTCGTCGTCCGAGCCGGCGTCCGGCAGGTCGAAGTAGGCCTGGTAGGCGCCGTAGCCGATCGGGCCGTTGCCGCGTTCGTTCTCGTGGTTGCCGGCGGCGGGCATCCAGGGGCGGTGGCGGGCCGAGCGGGTGTTGTTCTCGAACCAGTCGGACCAGGTGCGGACCCGGTCGGTGGCGAGGTTGGCGTAGCAGAGGTCGCCGTTGACCAGGTGGAACAGCGGGGCGACCCGTTCGACCCCGGCGGTGGTGTCGCCCGCGGCCGGGCTGCCGAGGTTGTCGTTGACGTAGCCGTTGGCGGTCTGCTTGCCGAGGTGGGGGTGCCCTGGTCGCCGAAGCTGGTGAAGGTGAGGGCGGCCCGACCGCGCGGGGCGGTGCGGACGGTGCCGAGCTCGGGGGTGGCGCCGTCGTGGACGGCGGCGTAGACGTAGTCCGTGTCCGGGTGCAGGCCGGTGAGCCGGGCGTGGTGCACCTGGACCTCGGTGCCGGAGGCGGCGTCCCGGTAGGTGCGGGTCTCGGCCTGCTCGCTGCGGCCGAAGCCGCCGTGCGAAGTCCCGTACACCACCCGGGGGTTGGAGACGGACGTGGTGGTGTGCCAGGAGACCGTGACCTCGCGCGAGGCGTCCGAGCCGAACTGCAGGTGCAGTCCGGCCACGCCCGGGGCACCGGAGCGGTCCGGCCGCTCCCACAGCAGTGGGGAGGCGACGGCCGGGGCGGGCGCGATGCCGGAGAGGGAGACGGCGCCGCCGAGGCCGAGACCGGTCGCCCCGGCCAGGAGCCCGCGCCTGCTGACGGGGAGACGTCCACGGGATGCGTTCATGGCGGCCAGCCTCACCGGACGGAGGTGAACCGCGCCGCACCGGCGGCGTGAACTTTCCCGCCAGGCGGGTGATGCGGGAGACTGCCCGCTGTGACGAGTACGAACGGTGAGTGTCCGCGGGTGATCCGCACCCTGATCGCGGACGACCAGGAGGCCGTACGGCGGAGCGTGCGGCGGATTCTCGACGCGCAGCCGGACATCGAGGTGGTCGGCGAGGCCGCCGACGGGCAGGCCGCGCTGGAGCTGGCGGCCGAACTGCGGCCGGACGTCGCGCTGGTGGACATCCGGATGCCGAGGCTGGACGGGCTGGAGGTGACCCGGCGGCTGTCCGGCTCGGTGCGGGTGGTGGTGCTGACCACCTTCGACCTGGACGAGTACGTCTACCCGGCGCTGCGGCACGGCGCGTCCGGGTTCCTGCTGAAGCGTTCGGGCCCGTCCCTGCTGGCCGAGGCGGTCCGGGCGGCGGCCGACGGGGAGAGTCTGATCAGCCCGTCGGTCACGGTGCGGCTGCTGAAGCACGTGACGGCGCCGCCCCGCCCCGCGCAGCCGGCCCCGGTGGTGCCGCTGACCGGGCGCGAGGTGGAGATCGCCGGTCACGTCGCGGCGGGCCGCACCAACGCCGACATCGCCGCCGAACTGTTCATCTCCCGGGGCACCGTGAAGACCCACGTGGCCAGCATCCAGCGCAAGCTGGGCGTGCCGAACCGGGTGGGGATCGCCGTGTACGCCTGGGAGATGGGCTACCCGGTGCCGCAGTGACCAGGGCGGAACGGGAGCGCGCCCACGGGGCCGAGGGGATGCTCCGTGGACGCGCGGAACCTACGAGGTGGGGGTGGCCTCCGGACATAGTGTCCTCCGGCCGGTAGTTCGATCGTCGACCGAGGTAGTGCTCAGCGGCAGACCCTGATCCGTCTCGATCTGTCGCCACTGCCTCCTGCGGTCGAACTTCCTTCAGCTACCTCGCAGGTCCATTTCCCATCATGCGCCTCCTACGGCGCGCGCACCAGGGGTGAACGGCTCGAATTCGGGCAAATTTCGCAAGTCGCGAGGCCTTCGCCGGGCATTGCGGGCCGTCGACCCGCTACCAGCCGTCCACGAAGCTGAGCGTCCGGTGGTACGGCCCCTCCGGCCCGGTGCTGCGGTAGTCCTCGACGCTGCTGCCGGTCCGCACCGTGCGGTCCCCGTCGTGGCGCTGGGCGGTGGGTCGCAGGGTGTGGTCCACGGTGGAGCGCTCGGTGACGTGGCCGCCGGTCGCCGTGGTGGCCTCGCGGTGGTAGCCGAGGTCCATCGCGGTGCGCTGGTCGGTGTTCCCGGCCGCGTCGTGGGTGACCTTGTACGTGACGTCCAGCGGCTCGCCCTCGTGCACCGTGGTGGTGCGGTGCGGTCCGCCGCCCCAGGTGGCGGTGGTGCGGGTGAGGTCGGTCCCGTTGTGCAGCGTCACGTCGTTGCCGCTGTCGCGCAGTTGCTGGGCTGAGCTGAAGGCGAGGTCGTCGCGGACCTCGGTGGTGATCCGGCCGTGCGAGGTCTGTACCCAGCCCCGGGCGAGGTCGTGCCGGGCGGCGATGACGGTCCAGTCGCCGCTGCCGCCGTCGTGGTCTGTGAGCTCGGTGCCCACGGTGGCCTCGGGGGCGACCCGGTAGTCGGTGAGCTGCCCGGAGGTGCGGTCGGTGCCGTGGTCGACCTCGGCGAACAGGTTGACCTGGCCGGTCCAGACGTCGTTGCTCTGCGCCTCGCTCGCGTTGACCGTGATGCCGACGGTGTGCGGGCGCCCGTCCAGCAGCAGGCCGGCGTACGGGGTGAGGTCGAGCCGGTAGGCGGGCAGGTCGAAGGCGAAGATGCCCGGGATGGGCCGCCACAGCAGCGGGTCCCAGCCGCCGGTGTAGATCACCGGGTACGGCCAGACCGCGCCGGCCACCCGGCCGTCCACGGTGAGCCGCAGCTCGCGGAAGGGGCCCTTGCCGCAGGCGCCGATCGACGGGTTGGCGGCGACGACGGCGTCCGGCGCGGAGGCGTAGGCGAACTCCTCGCAGGCGCCGCCGCCCCGGGCGTAGACCTCGGCGGTCAGGCGCTCCAGGTTCTGCGGGAAGGTGAGCTCGCGCCCGGCGGTCGGGGCGGCCTGGGTGAGCGCGAACGGGCCGGTGGTGAGCAGCTGGTCGGCGCCGCGGGCGGCGGGCCAGCGGTCGTTCGCGGTGTAGAAGGTCAGGCTCGCCGAGATCTTGTAGACGCCTGTGTAGGTGGCGTCGGTGACGTTGGCGAGGTCGAAGGAGAACGGCTGCGGTCCGGCCGTGAACAGCGGGGCGTAGCGGGTGAGGTCGCGCTCGACGTTCCACTGGATGCCGTCCTTGGACGGCTCCGGGGTGGAGGAGAGCAGGACCTGCACGCCGCCGATGCGAACGCTGAAGATCCGGTCGAACTGCCGCCCGGCGACCTGCCCGTGGAGGTCCATGACCACCGCCGACCAGGGCCCGGCGCAGTCGGCGGGCGGGGTGAGGGTGGCGGTGTACGGGGTGTCGGGCGGATTGCCGTACCCGTTGCGGAACTCGCGCTCGTGCATCACCTCGACGGTGCAGGAGCGGGTGTCGGGGCGGGTGAGCGGCTTGGTGGCGGTGACCGGGTCGTGGTAGCCGGTGCCGAAGTCGGCGTGGGCGGGCCCGGCGGCGGTGAGGGCGCCGGCGAGGGTCAGGAGGGCGGCGCCGACCAAGCGGGCGGTGCGGCGCAGCAGAGGGCTTCGGGACTCGGTTCGGCGGAGCGGGGAGTGCAGGGCCACGGTGGATCCCCGGGGTCGGGCGGCCCGTCGGCGTGCGACGGGGCGGGTGGATGATCCGGGCATCCTTCCGGCGGTGGCATGTGAGCGTCAAGGGTGGGTGCCGGAGCTCCCGCGGCTCCTACGGTTCCTCCAACTCGGCCGCCTCCTGCCGGATCACGTCGCGCAGCACCGCCAGCGTCGGGCGGCGGTCGTCCGTCCGCCACTGCATCTCCAGCGGCAGGGTGGCCCGGCCCTCCAGTCGTACGGTGGCCACGTCCTCGGTGAGGTGGCCGGTCATCGAGCCGGGCACCAGCGAGAAGGCGCGGTTGCGGGCGAGCAGGTAGAGCCGGGAGCCGACGATCCGCGGCGGGCTGACCAGCACCGGCGGGTCGGTGCCGTGCTCCGCGCACAGGCCGAGCACGTGGTCGTAGTAGCGGGGGTGCTGCTCGCGCGGCCACAACAGCAGTGGGAGGTCGCGCAGTTCGGCCAGGCGCAGGCCGGTCCGTCCGGCCAGCGGGTGGTCCCGGCCGAGGGCGACACGCACCGGCTCGTCGGCGATCCGCTCCAGCCGGTAGCCGGGCACCTCCGTCAGGAAGCGGCCGAGGCCGATGTCGGCGAGCTCGGTGGCCAGGGTGGTGGACACCTGCCCGGTGTCCACGGCGAGTTCGGCGGTGGTGAGCGCGGGCAGCTCCTGCTCGGCCCGGCTGACCACGGCGGGCAGCAGCCGGTTCACCACGCTCGGGGAGGCGACGATCCGGGCCGTGCCGAGCCGGGCCTCCTCGTGCAGCCGGACCCTGGTCAGCAGCGTCCCGGCCTGCTCGAGCAGCCGGGCGCTCTCGGTGACCATCACCTCGCCCGCCTCGGTCAGGGCGACGGAGCGGCGGCTGCGGTCGAACAGCTCGACGCCGACGGTCCGCTCCAGCCGGGCGACCTCCTGGCTGACCGTCGGCTGCGAGATGTGCAGCCGCTCGGCGGCCCGGCCGAAGTGCAGCGTCTCGGCGACGGTCAGGAAGACCTCCAGCTGACGCAAGGTGAGACCCATGCCGTTCAGCCTAGGACGAACTGATAGGTGATCGCCTATCGGAAGTCCCAGGACTCATTCTGGATTCCGATGCGGAGCGTCCATACGCTGATCGTCGCGTTGCCCCACCGCAGTGGCATCTCACAGGGAGGTCGCATCATGACCGGACTGCCCACCAGCACCCCCGCCATCAAGGTCTCCGAGGAGGTCGCGCAGGCCGTCTCCGACGGCCGCCCCGTGGTCGCCCTGGAGTCGACGATCTTCACCCACGGCCTGCCCCGGCCGCGCAACCTGGCCGTCGCGCTGGAGGCCGAGCGGCAGCTGCGGGAGGCGGGCGTCGTCCCGGCGACCACCGGGGTGCACGCGGGCCTGCCCACCGTCGGCCTGAGCACCGAGCAGATCACCGAACTGGCCGCCGCCGACGGCCTGGACAAGGTCAGCCTGCGCGACCTGCCGGTGGTCGCCGCGCTCGGCCGGCACGGCGGCACCACCGTCGCCGCCACCGCCTTCCTGGCCCACCGCGCGGGCGTCCGGGTCTTCTCCACCGGCGGCCTCGGCGGCGTCCACTTCGGCGCCTCCGAGAGCTTCGACGAGTCGGCCGACATGACCACCCTGGCCGCCACCCCGGTCACCGTGGTCAGCGCCGGTGTGAAGTCCATCCTCGACATCCGGGCCACCCTGGAGCGCTTCGAGACTTTCAACATCCCGGTCATCGGCTACCGCACCACCAAGTACCCCGGCTTCTACGTCACCGACTCCGGTCACGAGATCAACTTCAGCGTCCAGTCGCCCGAGGAGGCCGCCAAGGTGATCGACGCCCGCGACCGGCTCGGCCTGCCGCAGGCCGTCCTGATCGCCAACCCGGTCGACCCGGCCAAGCAGCTGCCGCCGGAGGAGCTCGACGGCATCCTGGCCCGGGCCTGGGCCGAGGCCGAGCGCCGGGGCGTCACCGGCAACGCCTCCACCCCGTTCCTGCTCGACTACATCCAGCGCGACACCGGCGGCCGCAGCCTGGAGGTCAACGTCGAGGTCTACCGCGGCAACGTCCGCCTCGGCGGCGAGATCGCCACCGCCCTGGCCGCCGCCGCGACGACCGGGGCCTGACCCGTGCTCGGGGTGCTCGGCGACCTCGTCGAGGACATCGTGGTCTGGGCCGACGGCCCGCTGCGCCACGGCACCGACTCCAGTGCCCAGGTCTTCCGGCGGCGCGGCGGCAGCGCGGCCAACGTCGCCTGCTTCGCCGCCGGGCAGTACCCGGCCCGCTTCCTCGGCTGCGTCGGCGCGGACCCGGTCGGGGACGGCATCGTCGCCGAACTCGGCGGCCACGGCGTGGACGTACGGGTGCAGCGGCGCGGCCGGACCGGCAGCATCGTGGTGCTCATCGACCAGGACGGCGAGCGCACCATGCTGCCCGACCGCGGCGCCGCCACGCTGCTGGAGCGCGTCCCGCAGGAGTGGCTGGCCGGCCTGACCCACCTGCACGTGCCCGCCTACTCCTTCGACGGCGAGCCGGTCGGCGCCACGGCGGTGGACGCGCTCGGCCGGGTCCGGGAGGCGGGCGGCACCACCTCGGTGGACGCCTCCTCGACCGGCATGCTGGAGCAGTTCGGGCGGGAGCGGTTCCTGGGCCTGCTGGCCGACTTGGCGCCGACCTTCGTGTTCGCCAACCGGTCCGAGTCGGCCCTCCTCGGCCTGCTGGTGGACGGCCTTCCGGGGCCCGGGCGCGCCCGGCTGGCGGCCACCACGGTGGTCACCAAATCCGGTGCCGAGGCGACCAGCGTCGACGTGCCCGGCGAGGGGCTGTTCACCGTGCCGGTCCCTCCGGTCGCGCGGGTGCGCGACCTCACCGGGGCCGGGGACGCCTTCGCGGCGGGTTTCCTGGCCGGCTTCCTGGACACCGGGGACCTGCGCCTGGCGGCCGGGCTCGGGCACCGCAGCGCGGCCCGGGTGCTGGCCTCGCCGGGGGCGAGTGCGGGGTAGGCGATGAGCCGGGGCGGGGCTGCGGGGTGGGCCGTTGGGTGGGGCTGCGGGGTGGGGCCGCCTAGCCGCGCAGTGCGTCCTTGCGGAGGAAGTGCTTCAGCTTCTGCCAGGTCCAGGCGTTGATCACGTCCTCGGCGGTGAGCCAACCGCGCTGCGCCGTACCGATCCCGAAGCGCGGGTAGGCGAGGTGGCCGGTGGCGTGCGCGTCGCTGTCGATCGCGAAGCGCACGCCGTGCCGCCTGGCCCGCAGGACGTCCTCGTCGCGCAGGTCGAGCCGCTGCGGGGAGCTGTTGATCTCGATCGCGGTGCCGGTGCGCGCGGCCGCCGCGAACACCGCGTCGAGGTCGACGTCGATCGGCCCGCGCCGGCCGATCCGGCGGGTGGTGAGGTGGCCGATGATGTGCACGTGGGGGTTCTCGCAGGCGCGGATCAGCCGGCGGGTCTGGGCGGCGCGGTCGAGGGCGAAGTGCGAGTGCACGGAGGCCACGCAGACGTCGAAGCCGGCCAGGAACTCGGCCGGCCAGTCCACCCCGCCGTCCGGGCCGATGTTCAGCTCGGTGCCGTGCAGCAGGCGCAACTTCTTGTGCCGGTCGGCGAGTCGGCGCAGCTGCTCGCGCTGGGCGAGCATCTTCTCGTCGGTCATCCGCTGCATCACCAGGTCCGGCGCGTGGTCGGTGACGGCGTAGTAGGAGTAGCCGCGCGCGGCCGCCGTGTCGATCATCTCGGTGAGGGTGGCCAGGCCGTCGGTGAGGTCGGTGTGGGTGTGCAGGTCGCCGCGCAGGTCCGACTCCTGGATGAGGTCCGGGAGTTCGCCGTTCAGCGCGGCCTCGATCTCGCCCCGGTCCTCGCGCAGCGTGGGTGGGATCCAGGGCAGGCCGAGTGCGGCGTACACCTCGTCCTCGGTCTCCGAGACGACCTTGGCGCCGTCCGCCTTGGCGCCTTTCCCGGCCCCGCCGTCCTTCCGGGTCCCGCCGTCCTTCCCGGCTCCGCCCTCGACGTCGAACAGCCCGTACTCGGAGAGCTTCAGTCCCGCCCGCACCGCCATCGTGCGCAGCTTGATGTTGTGCGCCTTCGACCCGGTGAAGTAGACCAGCGCCGCGCCCCAGTCCTCCTCCGGGACGACCCGCAGGTCCACCTGGACGCCCTGGGTGGTGCGGACCGAGGTCTTGGTCGGCCCGCTCCCGATCACCTCGGCCACGTACGGGAGTTCGGTGAGCGCGGCCATCAGCGGGGCGGAGTCGGCGGCGGTCGCCAGCACGTCGATGTCGCCCACCGTCTCGCGCATCCGGCGCAGCGAACCCGCGTACGCGCAGCGGGTGCAGCCGGGGACGGCCGAGAGCGCCTCGACCAGCTGGTCGGCCAGCTCGGTGGCGGTGTCGAGCAGGGTGCGGCCGCCGGACTGCCGCATCAGCTCGATGCCGTGCAGGATCTTCTCGCCGCTGCGCTCGCCGAAACCGGCCAGGTCGGACAGCTTGTCGGCACGGATCGCCTCGGCGAGTTCCTCGACGGAGGCGATGCCGAGGTCGCGGTAGAGGGAGAGGGCGCGTTTGGGGCCGACGCTGGGGACGGCCATCATCTCCCGTACGCCGGACGGGATCTCGGCTCGCAGGGTCTCCAGCGCGGCGATCTTTCCGGTGGCGAGGTACTCGGCGATCTTCTCGGCGGTGGACTTGCCGACGCCGGGGATCTGCTGGAGCCCCTTGACGTCCAACTCGGCCAGGTCCTCGGGGTGGCCGCCGACCGCACGGGCGGCCTTCTCGTAGGCGCGGGCCCGGAAGGCGTCCCCGCCGGTGATGTTGATCAGGTCGGCGTACTCCTGGAGCAGCTCCCTGACCTGGTCGTTGAGCCGGGGCATGGGGCAAGTCTAGGTTCGGCGGCCCCGGTCCGCCGGGTGGTCGGCCGATGCCCGCCGGGTGGCCGGCCGGCGTCCGCCGAGCGGCTAGTCCCGGACTTCGCACATGGGGTTTTAGGTCTCCAGCCAGCGGGGTCGGGTTTCGTCAATGCTGAGGAGTTCGAGCAGGTGTGCTTGGA
>NZ_JBHVVI010000184.1:0-12751 GCF_042883685.1 Kitasatospora sp. NPDC058190 | reverse complement strand
ATCCCCTCCTGCATCGGCGACAACGGAAGGACATCCACCAGATTCCCACCACTCACTTCTGCGTCCTCCACATGTCCTCAAGCTGTTCAACGTCGAGTTGACCAAGTCCGACCAGCGGGAAGTCGGACGGTGTGTAGCCGCCCCCGCCCTGCCGGGACCCGTTGCGCACCAGCCCGCGCAGCGCCTGGAACCAGTGGTTCGCGACGGCGCGCACGTCGGACTCCGCCCACAGTCCGGTGGCCCAGCTCCAGGTGGCCGTCAGCCGGGGCCCGTCGTGGTCGTCCCGGACCGCCGCGTTCACCTCCAGGCCGTGGGCGAGCGCCAGTTCGGCGTCCACGCCGGCGACGAGGTCGAGCTCGTCGGCCACCTGCCATTCCGGGTGCTCCGGGTCGACCGGGGTCCCGGGCGCCGGGAACCGGCCCAGGTAGTTGAAGCCGATCTGCGGGACGGCGAGCCCGGACAGTTCCGCGGAGGTCCCGGCGTTCAGGTAGCGCAGCAGGCCGAAGCCGGCGCCGTGCGCGGGGACGGCGCGCAGCTGCTCCTTGACCCGCTTGATCGCCGACTCGGTGGCCGGCGCACCGGCGACGACGTCCTCCCAGGCGTGGACGCCCGGGTCGAGGCGGGTCGGGTACAGGGTGGTGAACCAGCCCACGGTGCGGGACAGGTCGGCGCCGGTGTCGTCCTCGTCGCGGCCGTGCCCCTCCACGTCCACGAGGAGGGCGGTGGACTCGCCGAGTCCGCGCTCGCCGCGCCAGTGCCCGACGGCCAGCGCCAGGGCGGTGAGAAGGACATCCTGCACCCCGGCGTGGAAAGCGGTCGGCACGCTCGTCAGCAGGGACTCGGTGACCTCGGACGGCAGGGTCGTGGTCAGCTGTCCGGCGGTGGCGGCCACGTCCAGGTCAGGTGCCAGGGCCCGGTCGGTGAGCAGCGGGTCCGGTGCCCGGAGCATCCGTGTCCAGGTGGCGAGTTCGCTGGTCACCTCCGGCTGCCGGGCCCGGGTGCGGAGCCGGCGGTACTGGCCGAGGACGGAGGTGCCAACGGGGAACAGGGGGCGTCCGGCGAGCGTCGTCAGCAGGTCCGGCACCAGGATCCGCCAGGACACGCCGTCGACCGCGAGGTGGTGAACCAGGACGAGCAGCCGGCCCGCGCGACCGGGCCCCGCGTCGAACCAGACCAGCTGGGCCAGCACCCCCGCCTCCGCGGCGAGCCGGGCCGTTGCCGCCTCGGCCTCCCGGGTGACCGTGCTCCGCAGCTGCCCGGGCGTCAGGCCCGTCACGTCGACCACGTGGACGAGCTCCGCCGGATCGACCGCCCCCGGGGGGCGGACCTCCAGCGACCAGCGTCCGGTCCCGGCGTCCGTGAGCAGCCGGGCGCGCAGAGCGTGGTGGTGGTCGATCAGTGTGCCGACGGCGGCCACCAGCCGCTCCCGGTCCGGCCGGTGAGTTGTTCGCAGCAGCATGGACTGGGAGAAGCGGTCGATCCGCGACCCGCGCTCCTGGAGCCAGCAGATGATCGGCGACGGCGGGGCCACCCCCTCGGTGGGCTCGGTGGCCCCGGGGGCGGACGACTCCGTCAGGTCGCCGACGGTCTCGGCGAGGTGGGCGACCGTGCGGTGCTCGAAGATGTCCCGGACGCCGGTGCTCAGGCCCGCCGCGCGGGCCTGGGAGACCAGCCGGATCGACAGGATGCTGTCGCCGCCGAGGGCGAAGAAGTCGTCGTCCGGTCCGACCGCGTCCAGGCCGAGCACCTGGGCGAACAGCTCGCACAGCAGCTTCTCCCGCGCAGTGCGGGGCTCGCGGCGGTCGGCGGCCGGCTGCTCCGGTTCGGGCAGGGCGGCGCGGTCGAGCTTGCCGTTGGGGGTCAGCGGGAGTTCCGGCAGCGGCACGAATACTGAGGGCACCAGATAGCTGGGCAGGCGTTCGGCGGCGTGCGCCCGCAGCGCGTCGGCGCCCGTCCTGGTCACCACGTAGGCGACCAGCCGCAGGCCGCCGTGGTGGTCCGGGCGCGCCAGGACGGCAGAGCGCACGACCTCGGGGTGCTCGGCGAGCACCGCCTCGATCTCGCCGGGCTCGATCCGGAAGCCGCGGATCTTGACCTGGTCGTCCGAGCGCCCCACGAACTCGAGCACGCCCTCGGCGTTCCAGCGGACGAGGTCGCCGGTGCGGTACATGCGGTCCCCGGCCGGGCCGAACGGGTCGGCGACGAAGCGCTCCGCGGTGAGCGCGGGGCGGCCGAGGTAGCCGCGGGCCAGTCCGGAGCCGGCGATGTACAACTCGCCGGTCACGCCCGGGGGCACCGGGTGCAGCGCGTCGTCCAGGACGTACGTCCGGGTGTTGGCCAGTGGGCGGCCGATGGGGACGGCGGCGCCGGGGCGCGGCGTGCGCACCGGGTGGCAGGTGGCGAACGTGGTGGTCTCGGTCGGGCCGTAGCCGTTCACCACCACGGTGTCCGGGCAGCGGGCCAGCACCCGGCCGACCGCGACCGGCGACAGCGCCTCGCCGCCGGCCCACACCTGCCGGACCTTCGCGAAGCAGCCGGGGTCGTGCTCGGCCATCACGTCGAACAGCGCGGCGGTCAGCCAGAGACCGGTGATCCCCGACCCGGTGATCAGCCCGGTGAGGCCGGGGACGTCCAGCTCGCCGGTCGGCGCCACCACGATCTGGCGGCCGCCGAGCAGCGGCACCCACAGCTCGTAGGTGGACGCGTCGAACGCCAGCGGCGAGTGCAGCAGCACCCGGTCGTGCGCCGGGTCCGACCAGCAGGGATCCGCCGCGAGCGCGACCACGTTGGCGTGGGTGACGGTGATGCCCTTCGGCCGTCCCGTCGAGCCGGAGGTGTACATGATGTAAGCAGCGTCGGCCGCCGAGGCCGGTAGCCGGAGGTCGGTCGCCGGCCCGGCCGCCAGTGCGGCCACCGTCGCGGGATCGTCGAGCTCCAGCCGGGGGATGTCGCCCAGCGGCGGTGCGCCCGTGGTGCCGAGCAGCAGCGCGGGCCGGGTGTCGCGCAGGATGAGTTCCAGGCGCGCCGCCGGGTACCGGGCGTCCAGCGGCACGTACGTGCCACCGGCCTTCAGGACGGCGAGGATCGCCACCACCGCGTCCATCGACCGCTCCAGGTACAGGGCGACGGTGCCGCCCGGCCGCACGCCGCGCGCCCGGAGTGCGTGGGCGAGCCGGTTGGCCCGGGTGTTCAGCTCGGCACGGGACAGCGTGCGGCCGTCGGCGGTCAGCGCGACGGCGTCCGGATCGGCGGCCACCTGGGCCTCGAACAGCGCCGGCAGGCCGTGGTCCGGGACCGGGTGGTCGGGGCCGGTGCCGTCGGCGAGCATCCGGTCCCGCTCGGCGGAGCTCAGCAGGCCGATCGTCCGGATCGACGCCTGGGGCGTGGCGACCGCCGCCTCCAGCAGCCGGGCCCAGCGCTCCCAGAGCGTCCGGACCGACGCCGGGTCGAACAGGTCGCTCGCGTACTCGACGAGGCCGCGGATGCCGGCGGGCCGGCCCTCGGCGTCGTACTCCTCAGTCAGGCTGAGGAACAGGTCGAACTTCGCCGTCCCGGTGCGGCCGAACTCCGAGCGCACCTGGAGACCGGGCAGTTCGAAGGAGAGGTCACCGGCGTTCTGCAGCGCCAGCATGACCTGGAACAGCGGGTGGCGGGCCAGCGAGCGGGAGGGGTTGAGCACGTCGACGAGGTGCTCGAACGGCACGTCCTGGTGGGCCTGGGCCGCCAGGGCGGTCTCCCGCACCCGGGCGACCAGCTCGGCGAACGGCGGGTTGCCGGAGGTGTCGGTGCGGATCACCTGGGTGTTGACGAAGAGTCCGACGAGGTCGTCGAGGGCCTGGTCGGTGCGGCCGGCGACCGGACTGCCGATCGGGATGTCCTCGCCGGAGCCGAGACGCGACAGCAGCGCCGCCAGTCCGGCCATCAGCACCATGAACAGACTGCCGTTGGCTGCCCGGGCGGTCTCCAGCAGCCGCCGGTGCAGACGCGCGTCCAACTGGGCGGTGAGGTAGTCGCCGATGTGGGAGGCGACGGCGGGCCGGGGGCGGTCGGTGGGCAGGTCGAGGCAGTCCGGCAGCCCGGTGAGCTGCTCCGTCCAGTAGGCCACCTGGGCGGCGAACAGACTGTCGGCGTCCTGCGGGTCGCCCAGCAGCTCCCGCTGCCACAACGTGTAGTCGGCGTACTGCACCGGCAGCTCGGCCAGGACGGGCGGCTCGCCCCGGCTGCGGGCCCCGTACGCGGCGGCCAGGTCGCGGGAGAGCGGGCCGATGGACCAGCCGTCCGCGGCGATGTGGTGAAGGACGATCAGCAGCACGTGCTCGCTGGGGCCGAGCGTTATCAGCTCGGCCCGGACGGGCGGCTCCGCGGCGAGGTCGAACCGGCGCCGCGCGGCCTCGGCCACCCGGAGCGCCAGGTCCTCGGCCTGGCTGTCGCCCTCGGTGAACGGCGTCTCCACGGTGGGCAGCACGACCTGGCAGAGCACGCCGTCCTGTTCACGGACGACGGTGCGCAGGCTCTCGTGCCGGGCCACCACGTTCCCCAGCGCAGCGCGCAGCGCCGCCCGGTCCACCGGGCCTGACAGCCGCAGCACGAACGGGGTGTTGTAGCTGGTGCTGCCCGGCCCGTCGAGCTGGTGCAGGAACCAGAGCCGGCGCTGCGCGAAGGAGAGCGGCAGCGGGGTCGGGCGGGCGTACCGGGTCAGCGGGAGGCGGGCCGACGCCGCGCCGTCCACACGCCGGGCGATCTCGGCCGGGGTCGCCGACTCGAACAGCGCGCGCAGCCCCAGCTCGATGCCGAACACGGCCCGCAGACGCGCCGTCAGCCGGGTCGCCAGCAGCGAGTGGCCGCCGAGGTCGAAGAAGTTGTCGTCGACCCCGACCTCGGGGACGCGCAGGATCTCGGCGAACAGGTCGCAGACCGTCTGCTCGCGCGCCGTCCGGGCCGCAGCCCTGGGCCCGTCCGCCCGCGCGTGGTCCGGGGCGGGCAATGCGGCCCGGTCGAGCTTGCCGTTCGCAGTGAGCGGGAGCCGGTCGAGCACCACCACCGCGGCCGGAGTCATGTACTCGGGCAGCCGGTCGCGGACGAACGTGCGCAGAGCGGGTGGCGGGTACGCGGCGCCGGCGGCCGGGACCACGTAGGCGACCAGCCGGTCGTCGTCGGGCCGGTCGCGGCGGGCGACCACCGCGACCTGGGCGACGTCGTCGTGCTCCGCCAGGGCGGCCTCGATCTCGCCGAGTTCGATGCGGAAGCCGCGCACCTTCACCTGGTCGTCGGAGCGGCCGAGGAACTCCAGCAGGCCGTCGCCGTTGCGACGAGCCACGTCCCCGGTGCGGTACATCCGTGAGCCGGGCGGGCCGTACGGGTCGGCGACGAAGCGCTGCGAGGTCAGCCCGGGCCGCCGCAGGTAGCCGCGGGTCAGCCCCGGCCCGGCCACGTGGAGCTGGCCGGACACGCCGTCCGGGACGGGCTGCAGGCTCGCGTCCAGGACGTACGTCCGCAGGTCGGACAGGGCGGTGCCGATGACGCTGGCGGCCCCGTCCGCCACCCGGCCGCGGTCCAGGGCGACCTGGGTGACGTGCACGGTGGTCTCGGTGATCCCGTACATGTTCACCAGCTCCGGCGCGGTGTCCGGGTGGCGCCGGTACCAGGAGCGCAGCCGGTCGAGGCGCAGCGCCTCGCCGCCGAAGACGACGGTGCGCAGGGCGAGCCGGTCGCCGAGCGCGGGATCGTCGCCGTCCGCCTGGATCAGCTGGTAGAAGGCGGAGGGCGTCTGGTTGAGCACAGTCACGCCCTCGTCGGCGAGCAGGCGCAGGAACGCGGACGGCGTGCGGCTGACCTCGTACGGGACGACGACCAGCCGGCCACCGTGCAGCAGGGCGCCCCAGATCTCCCAGGTGGAAAAGTCGAACGCGGTGGAGTGGAAGAGCGTCCACACGTCCCGTTCGTCGAAGCCGAAGCGCTCGCGCGTGGCATCGAACAGGCGGACCACGTTCTGGTGGGTGACGAGCACGCCCTTCGGCCGGCCGGTGGAGCCCGATGTGTAGATGACGTACGAGGGGTGGTCGGGCGATAGCGGGTGGGTGCGGTCGGCGTCGGTCGGGTCGGTGGTCGGAGCCGCGTCGAGCAGGGCCGTCGTGGCGGGCTCGTCCAGGACGAGTGTCGGGGCGCCGGCCGGGACGGACGGTGCCGTGTCCCGATCGGTCAGGACCAGGACTGGGGCTGCGTCGTCGAGCATGAACGCCAGCCGGGATGCGGGATAGGCCGGGTCCAGGGGGACGTAGGCCGCGCCGGTCTTGGCGACGGCGAGGAGCGCGACGATCAGCCCGGCCGACCGGGGCAGGGCCAGGGCCACGGCCCGTTCCGGGCCGGCCCCGTGCGCGGTCAGCAGGTGCGCGAGCCGGTTTGCCCGAGTGTTCAGTTCGGCGTAGGTGAGCACCGCGCCGTCGGCCGAGAGGGCCGGGGCGTCGGGGGTGACCCGCGCCTGCGTTTCGAACAGCTCCGGCAGGGTGGCCCGCGGTGCGGGGCCCGTGCCGGTCGCCGGGGCCAGCCGGCGGCGTTCCGCGCTGCTCAGCAGGTCGATCCGGCCGACCGGGGAGTCCGGGTCGGCCTCGGTGAGCGCGATCAACAGGGCGAGAAAGCGGTCCTGATGGGCCGTCAGGGCGTCCCGGGTGCAGACCTGCGGGTGGGCGTTGAAGTCGACCTGCAGCCCGGAGCCGTCCCGTCGGTCCCAGACGGCGATGGTCAGATCGCCCACCAGCCCGGAGGAGAGGTTGTGCACGGTGGCGGGGTGATCACCGAACCTCAGGTCGTAGTCGAACGACATGACGTTGATCAGCGGCGCGTACCGGGAGGCGGCCTGTTCCGTCAGGTCGAGGTCCCGGTGCAGGTCCTCGCCCCGGTAGCGCTGATGGGCCACCACCTCGCGGGTCCGGCCGCTGACCCGCTCGAGCAGCTCGGCGATGCTCAGGTCGGGCCGCACCGACACCCGCAGTGGCAGGACGTTGGAGGCCATGCCCGGGGTGCGGCGCAGCAGGACGTCCGTCCGCGCTGCGACGGGCAGGCCGATCACGACGTCCTGGGCCCCCGTCATCCGGTGCACATGCGCCGCCGTGGCCGCGATCGCCAGCTGGGACCAGGGCACCCTGGCCCGGCGGGCCGCCTCCTGCAACCGCTCCAGCCGGGCCTGGGGGAGCCGTGTGGTGCTCCGGAGGAACTCCGACGGCGCGGTCCGCGACGGCTCGACGAGCCGGGGCGTCGTCGGCCGGTCGGCGAACAGGCCGGTCCAGTACGCCCGGTCCCGGCCGAACTGTTCGGCGGAGCGGTAGGCGGCGTCCCCGTCGAGCAGCCCGCGCAGCGTGCCGAAGGACCGTTCGGGGCGGGCCCGCCCCTCGGCGAGCGCGGTGTACACCGCCGCCACCCGCCGGGCGATCAGCTGGGCGCCGAACGCGTCCATGACGATGTGGTGGTAGCTGTGGTACCAGAGGTGGCGTCCGGCGCCGGCGTCGATCAGGGCGTAGCGGAACAGCGGACCGCGGGCGAGGTCCGTCGGCGCGCGGAGGTCGTCCTCCATCCAGGCTCGCGCCGCGGCCAGCGGGTCCGGCCGATCGCCGACGTCGATGCGCGGCAGCGGCCAGTCCGGCGCGTGTCGCACGAACTGCTGCGCCTCGTCCGCGGCCTCGGCGAACCGGACGTGCAGCGCGTCGACCTCGTCGACCACCTGCCGCACCACCCGTTCGAACAGGGCGGTGTCGAGCGGACCGTCGATCCGGACGTATTCGCCGACCCGGTACACGCTGTTCGTCGAGGCCAGCCGTTGCTCGGCGAACCAGATCTCACGCTGTGCGGCCGACAGGGGCAGAATCGCGCCATCGGGCTCACGACCAGACAATCCTCAGCCTCCGGTTGTGTAGATCCGCCGGCCTTATGCGCTGTCGCACCTGGCAATTTTTCGCAGGGTAGAAACAGATGCTGTAGTTGCGGCCGAACTGGGTCCGACGATCTCGGCACGTGCCCGAAACCTAACACGGCGGTTCGCCCGGTCAATATCGGGAACCGGCCTGCGGGCAGCGGCAGTTGTCCCGCCGGCGGGACAACTGATTCGGCCACCTGGTGTGCTGGTAATGGCCGTGCTAGCTTCTGAATTCTTCGGCTGGTCTGTCGGTCAGCCCCTCATGCAATGCCCGATCGAATCGCACCGAGGGAGGGACATGGCAGTCGCATCCTGGTGGGGCGAATCATTGCTCGAGGCCGGTTCGGACCGGTATCCCTGGGTCATTTCGCGCACCGGAGAAGCCCGGTCGGAACTGCGGTCCGCGGTCGCCGGACTCAGCCGTGCGCTGGGTGACCACGGAATAGGACGCGGGAGCACCGTCATGCTCCGCATGCGGCCGAGCCTCACCTATGTCCGGGTCCTGGTCGCCCTGTGGAGCCGGGGCGCCCAGGTGGTCCTGGTCGATTTCCGGTCCACTCCCGCGGAATACGGTCCGCCGACCGAACTGCTCCGGCCGCAGTTCGTGATCGATTCGGACCACGCCACCGCACCGGCCGCCGGGCTGGCGGAGGAGGTCGAATTCCGGGTCCGGCGCGCGGAGTCCGGCCGGCCAGCCGCGTCGGCCGACTGTCTCGTCCAGTTCAGCTCCGGCTCCACCGGCCGGCCGAAGGTGATCGGCCGCACCCCCGAGTCGCTGCTCGCCGAGCTGGGCCGGCACGCCGACCTCGGCGAACTGCCCGGCGCCGGCGAGCCCTTCCTGCTGCTCAACTCGATCGTCCACACGATGGGCCTGGTCAGCGGGGTGCTGCACGCGCTGCACGTCGGCGCGACGGTGGTGCTGCCGCCGACCCCGACACCGGGTGACGTGCTGCGGCTGGCACAGGAGACCGGGGCGGTGGCGATCTACGGGGTGCCGGCGCACTACGAACTGCTGACCCGGACCACGGACGTGCCCGCGCTGCCCGCGCTCCGACTGGGCCTCACCGGCGGCGAGCGGCTGCCGATCGAGGTCTACGAGGAGTTCCACCGCCGGTACGGGATCCGCCTGAGCCAGGTGTACGGCGTCACGGAGACCGGCCTGCTCGCGGCCGGCCTGTCCGGGCCGCGCCCCCCGGTGCTGGGGACGATCGTGCCCGGTGTCGAGGCGAAGGTGGTCGGCGAGGAGCTGTACGTGCGGCTGGACCGGTCGCCCTACCCGCTGGGCGACCAGCCGGACCGGTACGTCGACGGGTGGCTGCGCACCTACGACCGATTCGCGGCGGACGAGACGACGGGCGAGTTGAGCATCCTCGGCCGGCTGGACTCGCTCGTCACCATCGGCGGCCTCAAGGTCGATCTGACCGAGGTCGAGTCCGTCCTGCGGGCGCATCCTCGGGTGTCGGACACGGTGGTGGTCCACCACGAGGTGATCGAGGCGTATGTCGGGGGCGAGTCGGCGCCGACGGCGAGCGAACTCATCGCCTGGTGCCGCGACCGGCTGAGCCCGATCAAGATCCCGAAGCGGTTCCTCGTCGCCCGGGAACTGCCCCGCAACAAGACCGGCAAGCTCGTCCGCGACCGGAACGCGATCCGGTCCGCCCTGCGACCAGACTCGGAGGAGTCCGCCAGTGATCAGCAAGGATGAGATCAGGGAGATCCTTTCCGCGAGCGCGTCCCTGGCGCTGCCGGCCGACACCGGCGACGACGGCGAGTTCGTCATGGACTCCTTCACCCTGGTGGCGCTGCAGGCCTCACTGGAGGACCGCCACGGGCTCCGCCTGGAGCCGCGGTTCGACGAGCTCCAACTGCTGAGCTCGATCAACGAGATCCACGCGTATCTGCTCGACCACTACCCCGACCACCTCGCGGGCTGAGCCACCCCGCGCCCCTGCCACGCCGTCCCGACCGGTCCGCGCGACCCGGGGCGGCGTGGTAACGTTTTACGCTGTAATGAAATGGCGAAAGGGGACCGGGGTTGAATGCGGACCAGTCGGCCCGGGCGGGCGGGCCCGCCATCGAGGTCGTCGACCTGCGGATGGCGTACGGCTCCACGACCGTCCTGCACGGAGTGAGCTTCGAGGCCGCCAGGGGTGAGGTCGTCGCACTCCTGGGCCCGAACGGCGCGGGGAAGACGACGACGATCGAGATCCTGGAGGGCTTCCGGACTCGCTCCGACGGCGAGGCGCGCGTCCTCGGCGTCGACCCGGCGCACGGCGACGAGGCGTGGCGGGCGCGCCTCGGCGTGGTGCTCCAGTCCTGGCGTGACCACGCGAAGTGGCCGGTGCGGGCGTTCCTGCAGTACTGCGGCTCGCTCTACGCCCCGTACTCGACGGCGCGGTTCGCCCGCCCGCGGGACGTCGACGAGCTGCTTGCCGCGGTCGGCCTCACCGAGCACGCGAACAAGCGGGTCGGGCAGCTGTCCGGCGGTCAGCGGCGCCGGCTCGACGTGGCGATCGGCATCGTCGGCCGGCCCGAGGTGCTGTTCCTCGACGAGCCGACCGTGGGCTTCGACCCGGAGGCGCGGCAGGAGTTCCACGAACTCGTCCGGCGGCTCGCAGGCATCGACGACACCACGATCCTGCTCACCACCCACGACCTCGACGAAGCCGAGAAACTGGCCGACCGCATCGTGATGCTGGCCAAGGGACGGATCGTGGCCGACGGCACGCCTGAGGAGCTGGCGCGGCAGGTCGAGACCACCGCCGAGGTCCGGTGGGTGCGCGACGGCGAACGGTTCGTCACCTCGACCCGGACGCCCACCCGGTACGTCCGTGACCTCTTCGAGCTCCACGGCGACGACATCGACAAGCTGGAGATCCGCCGGGCCACCCTGGAGGACACCTACCTGGCCATGGTGCATTCGATCGAGTCGGGCCGGGACAGTGCCGGGCCGCCGCTCCTGAACGCGGTCAGGGCCGGTGCCGAGCAGGTGGCGGAGGTGTCGTCATGAGCGTGGTCGCGACCACGACGGCCGTGCGCAGCGGAGTCTCGGCGGGGCGGATCGAGATCCGCCAGTCGCTCGGCAGCCCGCAGGACATCGTCGGCATGCTGTTCATTCCCGCCGTCCTCCTGGTGGTCGCCGTCTTCCGGCGCGGCTCCCACATCGGCGGCACGAGCTTCTCCATGGGCGCGGCCACATTGGTCGGCCTGCTGGGCATGACGCTCGCCTTCAACGGGGTCCAGGCCGTGGCCTTCAACCTGCTGATGGAGCGTGAGGACGGCACCCTGCTGCGGGCGAAGGCCGCGCCCAACGGCATGGTCGCCTATCTGATCAGCAAGATCATCCATTCGTCGGTGATGAGCCTGATCACCGTCGCCCTGTTGATCGTGCCGGGCGTGCTGCTGTTCGACGAGGTGAGCCTGTCGAGCGTCGGCGCCTGGCTCACCCTGATCTGGGTGCTCGTGCTCGGTCTGCTCGCGACGATGCCGATCGGCGCGATCCTGGGCTCGGTGCTCAGCAGCCCGCGCAATATCAGCGTGGTCATGTTCCCGCTGCTGGTGCTCTTCGGGATCTCGGGCATCTTCTTCCCGTTGTCCGAGGCGCCGGTATGGCTGCAGTGGATTGCCCAGGTGTTCCCGGTCTACTGGCTCGGACTCGGGATGCGGTCCGCACTGCTGCCGGACTCATTCGCAGCCGTGGAGATCGGGAATTCCTGGCGCTATGCGGAAACCTTCCTGGCGCTCGGCATCTGGGCCGTGATCGGTGTCGTCCTGGCACCGAAGGTGCTGAGCCGAATGGCCCGGAAGGAGTCCGGTTCGGCGGTCGCCGAGCGCCGGAAAAAGGCCATGCAGTGACGGGTCACGGGGGCTCTCCGAATTCCTCGGGAGCCCCCGCGCCACCCGGTCGCCGGGTGGCCGTGCGGTAAGGTTCCGATCGTTCTTTCCGAGGCGATGCAAGGGGATCGTGGTGGTGGTTTTCGCCGGCCAAGGAGATGTCCGTCGTTCCTTGGCCCTCCTTTGGCGCACTCCCGGCGCCGGCGTTGCGCGCACCGGTCCGGGCCCCAAGCCTGGACTGACCGTCGACGAGATAGTGGACGCCGGGATCGCCCTCGCGGACGCCTCCGGGGTCTCCGCGGTCTCGATGCGCGAGGTGGGCAAGCGGGTCGGTCGCACCGGCATGGCGCTGTATACCTACGTACCGAGCAAGAACGAACTGATCGACCTCATGTACGACCGATCCCTCGCTGAACTCCCCGTCGACCACCGGCCGGAGGAGGGGTGGCGCGCCGCGCTCGCCGCCTGGATGCACGACTACTGGGCGTTCTGCCTGCGCCATCCCTGGACGCTGCAGGTCTCGCAGGCGCGCCCCGTCCTCGGTCCGAACGAGAACGCGATGCTCGAATCGCTCCTGCGCGTCCTCTACCGGACCGGGCTGGGTGTCGGCACGCTGAGAAGCATCGTCGGGACGCTGATCAACTACGTCCGGGGCGCCGCGCAGACCGTCGTCGACTCGCGGCAAGCCGCGGCCGCGACCGGGGTGTCCGACGAGGACTGGTGGACCGCCCGGTCGGCGGCGTTCGAAGAACTCGTACCCGACTTCGCCGAGCGGTTCCCGATGGTCGTCCGGATGGCGCGTGAGGCCGGGGCCCATGAGACCGGGCCTCACGCGACCGACCAGGAGCGGCCGTTCCTGGAGCAGGAAGCGACCGAGACCTTTGACGCCGGCCTGGCCGTCCTGCTGGACGGGATCGAGGCGGCGGCCCGCAAGGAACGGCAGCAGGAGCAGCAGCCGGACTCGCCCGCGGGGTCCTAGGCACCACAGGGGGCGGGCAGCAGGTCCACGAC
>NZ_JBHVVI010000183.1:0-13174 GCF_042883685.1 Kitasatospora sp. NPDC058190 | reverse complement strand
TCGACGGCCTCGTTGAAGCTGTAGCCGCCGTCGTCGAAGAGTTCGACGCGGATGGGCTGGGCGACGGCGAGGTCGACGGTGATGGCCTCGACGGCGCCGAACGCGGCGCCGACCAGCACGGTGGCGGCGATGGTGGCGATGGTCTCGGAGACGGCGACGCCCAGGCCCGCGGCGGTGGCGACGATGCCCGCGGCGGCGCCCGCGGCAACACCCTCGGAGATGCCGGCGGTGAAGAAGGCGAGGGCGGTGCCGGCCACCAGGGTGGCGCCGACGATCGCGGCTTCCTCCTCGAGCTTCTTGATCGCCTTGTCGACCTCGGTGGCGAAGTCCCGCAGCGCCTTGGCCAGGCTGCGACAGGCCTCGGCGGCATCGGGCAGCCAGCCCTTGCCCTTGCCCGCGCTGTCCTTGCCGCCGTAGTACTGGCCCCAGAACTTCCCGAAGGCGTCGATGGCCGGACCGTGGTTGTTCGCGACGATCGCCGCCGCGGCCTGGCTGGTCGGGACCGTGACGTTGTCGATGGCGGTGGCCATCGCCTCCCACGCGTCCGCGACCTTGCGCAGCTTGTCCGGATCGGCGTCCGGCCACCACATGCCGGTGAGCTTGCGGACGGCCTTCGCCGCCGTGGACTCACCCATCCGCCGCCCCCGCCCGGGAGCGGGCTCCGCTCACGCCGACCGGCCCGACAGGTTCGTCTCCCGCTCCGTCATCACCCATGGCGCTGTCCCCCGTACGTGCTCTCCGTGCTTGTGGAACTCATCGCTCCGGTGATCAGATCGACGAACCGGGTGACGGGGTTTCACCCCTGCCGCGTGATTCCGGTCACGTGATGCCGGACTGGACGTCCGATCCCCGCCAGCGGCCGCGCCCGGGCGGCGGCAGAGTCGGTGACCGACAACGATCAATCGACGCAAGGACGGCCGGATTCCCGTGCACAAGGTCACCGATCTCAAGGTCCTCTACTTCGGCACCCCGGTGGTGCTGATCGGCTCGCGCAACGAGGACGGCAGCGCCAACCTGGCGCCGATGTCCTCGGCCTGGTGGCTGGGCCAGTCCTGCGTGCTGGGCCTGGGCAACAACGCCCAGACCGCCGTCAACCTGCGCCGCGAGGGCGAGTGCGTGCTCAACCTGCCGTCCTCGGCGCAGGTCGACGCCGTCGACGCCCTCGCGCTGCTGACCGCCAACCCGCACATCCCCGCGTACAGGCGCGAGCAGGGCTACCGCCACGAGCGGCGCAAGTTCGCCGCGGCCGGGATGACCGAGCTGGACGGCGAACTGGTGCGGGCGCCACGCGCCGCCGAGTGCCCGGTGCAGCTGGAGTGCCGTCTGGAGGCCGCCGCACCGCTGGCGGGCAACGAGGGGTGCACCGCCTTCGAGGTCACCGTGGTGCGCGCCCACGTGGACGAGCGCCTGATCGTGCCGGGCACCGACCACTACGTGGACCCGCTCGGCTGGGACCCGCTGATCATGAAGTTCTGCGAGTTCTTCGGCGACGGCCGCCGCCTGTCCCCCTCCCGCCTCGCCGAGGGCTGGCGGATGCCCGGCCGCCTGCCGGCCGCCGTCTGACGGCGGGCGGCGCAGCGGGGCCGGCGGGTTACGGGGCCTTCTCGCCGCAGGAGTCGCACACCCGGGTCGCCGGCAGTTCGAGGAAGCAGTTCGGGCAGATCGCCGGCGGCCGCGGCGGGGTGGTGGTGGCGGCGGCGGTGGCGGCGGCGGCCTTGCGGGTCACCGTGGTCTTCAGCCGCGGGGCGAGCGCCGGGATGCCGCCGTCGGCGGGCAGGTCGGCGCCGAAGTGCCGGTAGCAGGCCAGGCGGGCGGCGGCCGCGTGCTGCTCGCGGTCCATCTCGTCGAGGATCGGCGGCTGCCCGGCCACCGCCAGCACGTCCTGGTAGCCGGTCCCGACCATGCCGTCGGCGGCGTGCACCACCAGCGCCGTCAGCGGCGGGTCGCCGCGGCGGTGCGCCTCGCGCACCACCAGGGCCAGCACCTTGCCGATCCAGTGCCGCTGGTTGACGCTGGTGCGCACCCCGGAGGCCTGCTGCACCGCCTCGGCCAGCTCGGCGTAGGTGATCACCGCGTGGTAGCGGCTCGCCACGTCCACCAGGGCCGGGTAGGCCGCCCTGGTCCACACGATGTGCGCCTGGCTGACGGCGACGGCCGAGCCGTCCGACTCCCGCCAGTAGCCGCGCTGCTGCCCTGTCATCCGCCCGCCCTGTCCGCTCGACCCGTCCGGCCCCGCCGTGAGCGAGGCTACCCCGCCGCGGTGGCCGCCCGCCGCGCGGGGGCGTTTGCGGGGCCCGGGCTTGACTTCAAGTGCTGTTGAAGTCGTCCAATGGGTGCCGACCGCAGCCGTACGGGCACGTCGCGGTCGATGCCCCGCCCGTACGGAAACGTGCCGGGGCCGGGGCCGCCTTCTTCCCGATCGTGCCGTTGGCGGCCCCGGGCCCCGGTCACTCCCGCCCCGCTCACCACGGGCCGGGGACGAGGCGTCCGCGGGTGCGCGCGCCTGCGCGTCGACTTCCGCTGCCCGGCCCGGGAAGCGGGGATTCCCACCGGAGCAGGGTTCGGATCCGCTTCGCCCCCGGGCTGAGGCCCGAGGGCGAAGCGGCCGGGAACGCGGTCGGGACGCGCGGACCGGGCGGGACGCGAACCGCCGGTGCCCGGGCGGGGGCCCGGGCGCCGGCGGTCGGGCAGGCGGGGGTTCAGCCCGCCAGGGTGGTGTGCAGGGCGTCGAGGCCGTCGCGGTAGATGCCCGCGAAGAGCTCGACCGCCTCGTCGTCGCTCACCCCGTCGGGGGCGAAGCGGCCGGACCACTGCACCTCGGCGAGGTCGTCGCGGCCGGGGACGGCGTGGACCCGCAGGGTGGAGACGTACCCGGTGACCGGGAACGGCGCCTTGAGGATGGCGTAGGTGTAGTGGCGCTCCGCCTCGTTGAAGTCGACGAGGCGCTCGACGATCACCTCGCCCTGCGGGTTGGTCAGCCGGCGGACCCGGCCGCCTTCGAGCGCGGTGCTCTCGGGGATGTAGGGGAGCCAGTCGGGAAGGGCGTCGAAGCCGCCGATGAGGTCCCAGACCCGCTGCGGGGAGGCGGGCAGGACGCGGCTGACCGAGGTCGATGCCATGGTGTTCCTCCTGAAAGGTGAAGCGGGGGTGGGGGTCAGGCGCCGTACGGGAGCGGGGCGGCCGGGCTGACCAGGCCGGCGGCGCGCAGGTCCTGCCAGAACGCGGCCGGGACGGTCTCGTCGAGGGCGGCGGTGTCCTCGGCGATGCGGCTGGGCCGGGTGGCGCCGGGGATGACGGCGGCGGTGGCGGGGTGGGCGAGGGCGAACTGCAGGGCGGCGGCCTTGACGGAGACGCCGTGCTGCGCGGTGAGGGCCTTGAGCCTGCCGACCTTCTCGACGATGTGCGCCGGGGCCTGCTGGTACTCGAAGTGGGTGCCGCCGGCCAGGACGCCGGAGCTGTAGGGGCCGCCGACGACCATGTCGACGCCTCGTTCCTGGGCCATGGGCAGCAGGCGCTGCAGGGCGTGCTCGTGGTCCAGGAGGGTGTAGCGGCCGGCGAGCAGGAAGCCGTCGGGGCGGGGCTCGTCCAGGGCGAGGGTCAGCTCGATCGGCTCGGTGCGGTTGACGCCCAGGCCCCAGGCCTTGATGACGCCTTCGTCGCGCAGTCGGGACAGCACCCGGAAGGCGCCGGTGCGGGCCTCCTCGAACTTGTTCAGCCACCGGTCGCCGTGGAAGTCCTGGGCGATGTCGTGGACCCAGACGATGTCGAGGCGGTCGACGCCCAGGCGCTTGAGGCTGTCCTCGATGGAGCGCTCGGTGGCCTCGGCGGTCCACACGTGGAGCATCCTGTTCGGGTTGCCGTGCTCGAACAGGCCGCCCTTCTCGCCGAGTTCGCGGGCGGCGCTCTCGTGTTCGTCGAGGATGACCCGGCCGACCTTGGTGGACAGGACGTAGGAGTCGCGGGGCTTGGCGGCCAGCACCCGGCCCAGGCGTTCCTCGGCCAGGCCGGCCCCGTAGAAGGGGGCGGTGTCGTAGAGGCGCACGCCCTGCTCCCAGGCGGCTTCGACGGTGGCGAGGGCCTCGGCCTCGGGGATCGCGCGGAACATGTTGCCGAGCGGGGCGGTGCCGAAACCGAGCTTGCCGGGGAGGATTCCGGTGAGGGACATGACAGATCTTTCCTTGGTCCGGCGCGGTGCCGGGTCGTTCTTGCTGAGGGGTGCCTCGCAGGCGGCGGGGAGTTGACGGTGGGTGTCAGTTGAACTGGTCGGGGTGCGGGCCGGTGCGCAGGTCCCGGTCGGTGGCGGCGATCGCGGTCATGTCGGCGTCGGTGAGCTGGAAGTCGAGGACGTCCAGGTTCTGCCGGATGCGGGCCGGGGTGACGGACTTGGGGATGACGATGTTGCCCAGCTGCAGGTGCCAGCGCAGCACCACCTGCGCGGCCGACTTGCCGGTGCGCTCCGCGATCGCGGTGATGGCCGGATCGTCCAGGACGGCGCCCTGGGCGAGCGGGCTCCAGGCCTCGGTGGCGATGCCGTGCCGGGCGTGGAAGGCGCGCGGCTCGGCCTGCTGGAGGCCGGGGTGCAGCTCGATCTGGTTGACGGCGGGGACGAGTTCGCTGGTGTCCAGCAGGCGCTCGAGGTGGGCGGGCTGGAAGTTGGAGACGCCGGCGGCGCGGATGCGGCCCTCGGCGGCGAGGCGTTCGAGGGCCCGCCAGGAGTCGGGGTAGAGGTCGCGGGCCGGGGTGGGCCAGTGGATGAGGTAGAGGTCGATGTGGTCGAGGCCGAGCTTGGCGAGGCTGGCGTCGAAGGCGCGCAGGGTGGCGTCGTAGCCCTGGTCGGCGTTCCACAGCTTGGTGGTAACGAACAGGTCGTCACGGCCGAGGCCGGAGGCGGCGAGCGCCCGGCCGACGCCGCTCTCGTTGCCGTAGACGGCGGCGGTGTCGATGCTGCGGTAGCCGGCCTCGAGGGCGGAGGTGACGGCGGCGGTGGTCTGGTCGTCGGGGACCTGGAAGACGCCGAAGCCGAGCTGGGGGATCTCGACGCCGTTGTTGAGCTTGACGGTGGGGACGGTGGGGGCGGTCATGGTGCTGGTTCCTTCAGTCGGCGCGGTGGTGACGGGAGTTCAGGCGAGTCCCGTGAGGGCGGCGGTGGCGAAGGAGTGGTCCTGCTCGGGGGCGCCGCCGCCGATGCCCAGCGCCCCGATCAGACGGCCGTCGCGGTGGAGGGGGACGCCGCCGGCGATGAACAGCAGCGGGCGGTCCAGGGCGGTGGGCAGGGTGTGGAACGGGCCGTCGGGCTTGACGAGGTCGACCAGGTCGGCGGTGGGGGCGTCGAGCTGGAGCGCGGTGTAGGCCTTGCGGGTGCTGGTCTCGCCGGAGATCAGCACGGCGCGGTCGTCGCGACGGAAGGCCAGCAGGTGCCCGCCGGCGTCCAGGACAGTGACGCTGACCGCGACCTGGGCCGCCTCGGCGGCGGTGCGGGCGGCGTCGATGAGGGTCTCGGCTTCGGCGGTGGTGAGCGGGGTGACGGCGGTGGTGGTGCTCATGGCGGCGCTTCTCCTTGAAGGGGTGGAGGGGAAGAGGCGGTCAGTGGTGGGCGGGGACGGCTGCCGCGGCGGGGGCGGTGGCCGCGGGGGTGCGGCGTTCCAGGGCGGCGGACCAGAAGGCGAGGACCAGGGCGGCGGCGGCGAGCAGGGCGCCGACCCAGTTCGGGGCGGTGTAGCCGAGGCCGGCGGTGATGACGCTCCCGCCGAGCCAGGCCGCCAGGGCGTTGCCGAGGTTGAAGGCGCCGATGTTGACGGCCGAGGCCAGGGTGGGGGCGCCGTGGGCCTGGTCGAGGACGCGCTTTTGCAGCGGCGGGACGGTGGCGAAGCCGAGCGCGCCGACCAGCGTGATCGTGACGGCGGCGGCGATCTTGTCGTGCGCGGTCAGGGTGAACAGCCCGAGCACGACGGCGAGTCCGCCGAGGGTGGCGTAGAGCATCGGCATCAGCTTGCGGTCGGCGAACCTGCCGCCGAGCAGGTTGCCGAGGAACATCCCGACGCCGAACAGCACCAGCAGCCAGGTGACCGCGCCGTCGGAGTAGCCGGCGACGTGGGTCATCATCGGCGCGATGTAGGTGATCGCGGCGAACACTCCGCCGAAGCCGAGCACGGTCATCGCCATGGCGAGCAGGACCTGCGGGTTGCGGAAGGCGGTGAGTTCGCGGCGCAGGTGGGCGCCCTCGGCGCGCGGCATGGCGGGCACGAGCTTGGCGATGCCGAGCAGGCCGACCACGCCGAGGACGGCGACGGCGGCGAAGGTGGTGCGCCAGCCGACGGTCTGGCCGATGAAGGTGCCGAGCGGGACGCCGACGATGTTGGCGACGGTCAGTCCGGTGAACATGGTGGCGATGGCGCCGGCCTTCTTCTGCGGGGCGACGAGTTCGGCGGCGACGACGGAGCCGATGCCGAAGAACGCGCCGTGGGCGAGCGAGGCGACGATGCGTCCGGCGAGCATGAGGCCGAAGCCCGGTGCCGTCGCGGAGACCAGGTTGCCGACGGTGAACAGGCCCATCAGCAGCATCAGCATCGTCTTGCGGCTGATCCTGGTGCCGAGCGCCGTCATCAGCGGGGCGCCGATGACGACGCCGATCGCGTAGCCGGTGACGAGGAGTCCGGCGGTGGGGATCGAGACGCCGTAGTCGCCGGCGATCTCGGGCAGCAGGCCCATGATCACGAACTCGGTGGTCCCGATCCCGAAGGCCCCGATGGCCAGGGCGAGGAGTGCGAGGGGCATTGGCGCGACCTCCATGCGATTGCTAGTGCGCCTTACGCCTCCCGACAATAGTTGCAGACGCGCCATAAGTGCAAGTGCGGGCAATCCGCCTTCGCCGATAACCCTGGAGGCAGGCCGGGAAGCGGGCCCCGGGCGCGCGAAAACGGGGCCGGGCCCCGATCGACCGACCCCGGACCCCGCCACTACTCCGAACGGGTGACTGCCCGCGCTCGGCGCACCCCCTTCGGGTCGCCACCCGGATCCGCGGACCGGGGCCGCCGGGGGCGACAGATGCTTGCATAAGCCTTATGTATGCCCTAGCCGATATTTCATCGCATGGCTTATCCTGGGGCGTGCAGCACCTGGAAAGGAGACCGGGCCCATGACCGCCACGGACCCCGCGCTGACCGCCCTCGCCAACGGATGGGCCGCCCTCTACCTCCTGTACGGCCGGATCGAGGCGCACATCGAGCGCGCCCTGCAGTCCGAGCACGACCTGAGCGTGCGGGAGTACTCGCTGCTCGACGTGCTCAGCCGCCAGCACGACGACGAGGGCGGGCACCTGCAGATGAAGCAGGTCGCCGACGCGGTCGTGCTCAGCCAGAGCGCCACCACCCGCCTGGTCACCCGGCTGGAGGACCGCGGCCTGCTCTCCCGCTACCTGTGCCCGACGGACCGGCGCGGCATCTACACCAACGTCACCGAGGACGGTCTGAAGCTCCTGGAGCGGGCCCGCCCGACCAACGACGCCGCCCTGCGCGAGGCCCTCGACGAGGCCGCCAGGAACCCCGAGCTGGCCCCGCTGGTCAAGGCCATCGAGGCGATCGACCCCCCGCCGGCGCTCCCGCGCCCCTGAGCCCGCACGCCTCCCGCAGGCCTCCCGCAGCCCGATGCCCCGGGTCCGGACCACCGTCCGGGCCCGGGGCATCGGCGCACTCCCCCGCGCGGGGCGCTCAGGCCCGCTCGGCGAGGGTGTGGGCGACCAGGGCGTTGGCGTGGCCGTGGCCGAGGCCGTGCTCGGCCTTGAGCCAGGCCACGAGCTCCATGTGCCGGGTGAGCGGGGAGGTGCGGATGAGCTCCTTCCACTCCTCGACGGGCCGGCCGTACTTCTTCTCGATCGAGGGGAAGTAGGCGGCCGGGCCCTTCACGGCGGCGGTCTTCGCGGCGGTCTTCGCGGCGGTGGCCTTCACAGTTGCCGTGGTCATGTCCGGTGTCCTCCCAAGTGCGGGCAAAGCAAAATCGGTGCGGTCACGGGTTAGGACCGTGACCGCACCGATAGCTCATCGCCCGGCGGAAGTGAGCGTGATCACACCGCCGCGGTGCGCCTGCGCCCGCGGGCGGCGCGGCGCCCGGCCGGCGGGGTGGGGTCGGCGTTCCACGCGGCGACGGGGTTGCCGAGCCAGCGGGTGTCGCCGGGGACGTTCTCGCCGCGCATGACCAGCGAGGCGGGTCCGACCGTGGTGTTGTCGCCCAGCGCGGAGTTGAGCAGGACGATCGAGTGCGGCCCGGTGGTGGAGCCGGTGCCCAGGTGGACGGGGCCCAGGCGCATCACCCGGTCGTGGAACAGGTGGGTCTGCAGCACGGTGCCGCGGTTGACGCTGGCACCCGCCTCGACGGTGACCAGGTCGCTCTCGGGCAGCCAGTGGGTCTCGCACCACACGCCGCGCCCGATCTTGGCGCCGAGGCTGCGCAGCCAGACGTTCAGGTACGGGGTGCCGGTGATGGCGCCGCCGCCGAAGGGCATGGCGAGTTCCTCGACGAAGGTGTCGTAGAGCTCGTTGCGCCACACGAAGGAGGACCACAGCGGGTGCTCGGCGACGCGGAAGCGCCCGACCAGCAGCCACTTGGCGGCGGTGGCGATCGCGCAGGCGGCGACGGCGGCGGCGATCAGCACCAGCCCGGCGGAGCCGAAGGCCACGCCCAGCCCGTAGTCGTCCCGTATCGACTGCAGGGCCGCGAACACCAGGTCGGCCAGCACGACCGCGACGATGACCGGGAGGAGCCGGCAGACCTCGACGCCGGCGCGCGCCCACATCAGGTGCTTGGGCGGGTTGTAGGTGCGGCCCTCGGTGCCGGTGTCGGCCACGCGCGGCAGTGCGAAGGCGGGCCGGCCCAGCCACGAGGAGCCCTCGGGGGCGTGGGCGGGGGTGTCGGAGAGCACCCCGACCAGGGAGTTGTCGGGCAGGGAGCGGTCGGGGCCGACGATGCCGGAGTTGCCGACGAAGGAGCGGCGTCCGACGTGCGAGCGGCCCAGGTGCAGCCAGCCGCCGCGCAGCTCGTAGGGGGCGACGAGGGTGTCGTCGGCGAGGAAGGCGCCGTCGTCGACCTGCATCAGGCCGGGCAGCGAGAGCACCGTGGAGGCCTCGACCCGGCGCCCGATCCTCGCGCCGAGCAGGCGCAGCCACACCGGGGTGAAGAGGCTGGCGTAGAAGGGGAACAGGGTGCGCCGGGCGGTGTCGCTGAGGCCGGAGACGGCCCAGGCGCAGAAGGCGACGCGGCCGGTGGCCGGGTGGAAGCCCGGGCGCAGTGGCAGGGAGAGGAGGCGGATCAGTAGGGCTATCAGCACGGCGTGGCACAGGACGGTCAGCACCGCGAGCGGGGCGGTCATCGGCAGCAGCTGGAGCATGGCCTGGACCAGGGAGCGGTCGTGGTCGACCATCGGGTAGATGATCAGCAGCGCGGGCAGCGCGGCGATGACGGGGAGGAGTCCGAAGAGGGCGAAGCCGGCGCCGTAGGCGAGGTTCCAGGTCCGGGCGGGGCGGGCCGGCGTCGTCGGCCACTGGGTGCGGGCCTCGGTGGAGGGGCGGGCCGGGGAGCCGTTCCAGTGCTCGCCGGGCGGGACGGTGCCGGTGACGCAGGAGCCGGGGGCGATCTCGGCGCCGTGGCCGATGCGGGCGCCGGGCATCAGGGTGGCGCGGTGGCCGATGCTGGAGTGCTCGCCGATGTCGATGCGGCCGAGTTGGAGGGTGTCGCCGTCGAGCCACCAGCCGGCGATGTCGACCTCGGGTTCGACCGAGGCGCCGTTGCCGATCCGGGCCAGGCCGGTGACCGGGGGCGCGGTGTGCAGTTGGACGTCCTTGCCGACGCGGCAGCCGAGCATCCGGGCGTAGCGCGGGGCCCAGGGGGTGCCGCTGAGGCGGGCGGTGCCGAACATGGCGGTGAAGCGTTCGGCGGTCCACAGTCTCAGGTGGACGTGGCCGCCGCGGGGGTGGCTGCCGGGGCGGATGCCGGCGGTGATGAGGCGGGCGCCGGCGGCGGCGATCAGGGTGCGGCCGGGGGCGCTGTAGAAGACGAGCAGGCCGGCGACGACGGGCCACCAGGAGCTGTGCGGGGCCCAGGGGAGGTGGCTGCCGAGGAGGTTGTCGACGGCGATCAGGACGATGACCCAGCGCAGGCCGGCGATGGCGAACAGGCCGAGCAGGATGAGGGTCTGCCACAGGCCCGCGCTGCGCGGGGTGGGGCGTACCGGCCGCGTGGGTGCGGTGGTCGCGGCGGCTTCCGGCCCGGCCGCGGCCGCCGGCTGGGCCGGGGTGAGGGAGTCGAGGTAGCCGGCGAGGTCGTCGAGTACCGGGTGGGCGTACAGGTCGGCGACGGAGACGCCGCTGTGGCGGGTGCGCAGTTCGGAGACCAGGCGGGCGGCGGTGAGGCTGGAGCCGCCGAGGGCGAAGAAGTCGTCGCCTCTGCCCGGGGCCATGCCGAGCAGGCGCTCCCAGTGGCCGGCGAGCCAGCCGGCGGTGCCGTCGAGGGTCTCGGCGGCGGCTGCGGCGGTGCCGGTGGTGGCCAGTGGCCAGGGCAGGGCGTTGCGGTCGACCTTGCCGGAGGTGCGGGTGGGCAGGGAGTCGACGAGGGCGAGGACGGGGACCAGCGGGGCGGGCAGGCGCTCCAGCAGGTGTTGGCGGGCGGCGGGGAGGTCGGGGTCGGTGCCGGGTTGGGCGACGAGGTAGCCGACCAGCAGGTCGGCGCCGGCCGGGGTCTTGCGGACGGCGGCGGCCGCGGCGCGGATGCCGGGCAGGGCCTGGAGGGCGGCGTCGATCTCGCCGAGTTCGATGCGGCGGCCGCCGAGTTTGATCTGGTCGTCGGCGCGGCCGAGGAAGATCAGGCCTTCGGGGTCGTTGCGTACCAGGTCGCCGCTGCGGTAGACGCGGGGGGAGGCGATCGCGGGGTGGGGGCTGAACTTCTCGGCGTCCTTGGCGGGGTCGAGGTAGCGGGCGGTGCCGATGCCGCTGATCAGCAGTTCGCCGTTCTCGTACCAGGGCACGGGGTTGCCGGCCTGGTCGACGACGGCGATCTCCCAGCCGTCCAGCGGGGCGCCGATGCGTACGGGCTGGCCGGGGAGCATCCGGGCGGCGGTGGCGACGACGGTGGTCTCGGTGGGGCCGTAGGTGTTCCAGAACTCGCGGCCGGGCACGGCCAGGCGCTCGACGAGTTCGGCGGGGCAGGCCTCGCCGCCGACGATGATCAGGCGGACCTGGTCGAGGCACTCCTGGGGCCACAGGGCGAGCAGGGTGGGGACGGTGGAGATGGCGGTGATGCGGCGGCTCACGAGCCAGGGGCCGAGGTCGGTGCCGGCCTTGACCAGGGAGCGGGGGGCCGGGACCAGGCAGGCGCCGTGGCGCCAGGCCAGCCACATCTCTTCGCAGGAGGCGTCGAAGGCCACGGACAGGCCCGCGAGGACGCGGTCGCCGGGGCCGAGCGGGTGCTGCGGCAGGAAGATGCGGGCTTCGGCGTCGACGAAGGCGGCGGCGCTGCGGTGGGTGACGGCGACGCCCTTGGGGCGGCCGGTGGTGCCGGAGGTGAAGATGATCCAGGCGTCGTCGGCCGGCGAGGGCCAGGCGGGGCGGCCCGAGGGGCGGGCGGCGGGTCCGGCGAAGAGTCTGCGCTCGGCGCCGAGGATCGCGCAGACCTGGGCGTCCTGCCAGATCATCTCGGCGCGCTCGTCGGGGTCGTCGGCGTCCACCGGCACGTAGGCGGCGCCGCAGCGCAGCACCGCGAGGATGGCGACGTAGAGGTCGGCGGTGCCGGAGGGGATGCGCACGCCCACCCGGTCGCCGCAGCCGATGCCGTGGCCGGCCAGCAGGCCGGCGAGGGTGTCGACCTCCTGCATCAGGGTGCGGTAGTCGAGAACGGCGTCGCCGGTGTCGAGTGCGGGCGCGTGCGGGTGGGCGTCGGCGGTCGCGGCGATGACGTCGAGCAGGGTGCGCGGGTGCGCGGGCTGGGCCACCGGCCAGCTGGCCGCCTGCCCCGGGTGGGGGCGGTGCAGCGTGCCTGGGCCGGCCGTGTCGTGGCGTGCGTCCATGGGGATGGGTTCCTCGGCTCCGTTTTCCTTGGGGGCGCGTATGTGTCGTGCACTTGGTGCGATGTCAACGTCACATGGTGTCACCTGACGGGATGCGCCCACTCACCATGACTCCGCTGGGAGTCCGCCGGATGCAGCGAAGGTGTGGTCAAAGGAAAATCTCATGATCGATGCCTGGTGTGGCGGCAGCGATGCGATTCGAATGTCGTTTGGGTGGTTTTCGGGCAATTTCGCTGGTGAAGCCTAGTCGGCGAAAACCGGAGGGGTGTGACGGGAGAGGGAAGGGTGATGAACGCCATGGCGTCCGGAACGGTACCGGTAGTGAGGGGGTGGCTACCGAATCGGGAGGTGCTGGTCGAATCATCGGCCCGTTCACCCCATTCGCACGTTTGTGTGAGAGTCTGTCGCCGACGTTTTCCATGGGGACGTTTCCTGTGAATACGGTGTGGACCGCAGGGCGCGGTTCCGGCCGCAGCGGCGAGGATCCACTCGTCTGGTACACCGCCTACGGCTCCAACCTGCACGCCGCCCGCTTCGGCTGCTACCTGTACGGCGGGCGGCCGCAGGGCGGGGCGCGCGGTTACCCGGGCTGTCGCGACCGGCGCCCGCCGCGCCGGCGGGCGGCGCTGACGCTGCCGGGCGGCCTGTACTTCGCCGGGCGGTCACTGACCTGGGGCGGCGCGATGGCCTTCTACGACCCGGCCCTTCCCGGTGACCTGCCGTGTCGCGCCTATCTGGTGACGGCGGGCCAGTTCAGCGACGTCGCCGCGCAGGAGATGTACCGCTCCTTTGGCGCCGACCTCGCCCTCGACCTCACCCGCATCCTGGCCACCGGGCGTGACGAACTGGGTCCGGGCCGTTACGAGACGCTGCTGTGCCCGGGCGAGCTGGACGGGCACCCGCTGCTCACCTTCACCTCCCCCACCGGACTGGCCGGCGCCGAACCCGCCGCCCCCTCGGCGGCCTACCTGCGCACCCTGGGCGCGGGCCTGGCGCAGTCCCACGGCTGGAGCGCCCGGCGCGCGGCCCGGTACCTCGCCACCCGCCCGGGCGCGCCGGCCGGGCCGCTGAACGCGATCGGCCGCGGGCGGACGCAGCCCCCCAACCCACCCGCCCGCCCGAACG
>NZ_JBHVVI010000182.1:0-13670 GCF_042883685.1 Kitasatospora sp. NPDC058190 | reverse complement strand
GGTACCCGATCGGCGGCCCCGCCCCTGAGTTCGTCCGCTCAGGCCGGCTGGGTCGCCTCCGGGGCCTGGGCGGGGTGGGGCAGGGGCGAGGTGGTGCGGCGGGCGTGCAGGACGGTGGCTCCCAGGGGCAGGGGGGTCGCGTCGTCGAGGAGGTGGAGGCCGGCGTCGGCGAGGAGGCGGGCGTAGTGGTCGGCGCGGCGCTCACGGCCGCCGGTGTTGGCCATCATGTGGAGGTCCCAGGCGGTGGCCAGGGAGGTGGAGGCGTCGGAGGGCAGGACGCGTTCGATGATGAGCAGGTCGGCGTGGGCGGGCATCGCGCGGGCGCAGTGGCGCAGGATCTCGGCGCAGCGGGCGTCGTCCCAGTCGTGCAGGACGCGGGACAGGACGTAGACGTCCGCGCCTGCGGGGACGTCGGCGAAGTCGCCGGTCACGTAGCTGCTGCGGTCGCCGCAGCCGAGCGCGTCGAGTCGGGTGCGCGCGGCCTCGACGGCGTGCGGGCGCTCCAGCAGGACGCCGTGCAGCCGGGGGTGGGCGGTGAGCAGGCGGCCGAGCAGTTCGCCGTTGCCGCCGGCGATGTCGACGACGGTGCCCGGGCGGGGCGCCTCGGCGGCGGCGGTGAAGGCCGGGTGGGCGGGGACGGGGTCGAACATGCGGGCGCTGGCGGCCATGGACTGGTCGAAGAGCGAGGCCAGTTCGGGGTCGCGGGCGAAGTGGAGGAAGTGGTTCTCGCCGAAGAGGTGGTCGAAGGCGGCCTCGCCGGTGCGGACGGTGTGCTCCAGGGCGGCGAAGGACCGGTAGAACGGGCCGCCGTACATCAGGGCCAGGGCCCGCATGGTGCCCGGGGTGTCGGCGCGCAGCAGGGTGCCGAGTCCGGTGAGGCGGTACCCGTCGTGGTGCTCGGTGACCACGGTCAGCATGGTGAGGTAGCGCAGGAGGGTCCCGAGGCTCTGCGGGTCGGCGCCGAGGGTGTGGGCCAGTGCCGGGGCGTCGGTGGCGGTGCGGGTGTCGAGGGCGTCGGGCAGTCCGAGCCGGACGGAGACCGCGAGGGCCTGGGTGGTCCACGCGCCGGTGAGCAGGTGCAGCAGCGTCTCGGCCGAGCGGTGCTCGCGGTCGGCCCCGGTGGAGCCGAGGTGGTCGGCGAGCACGCCGGGGTGGTCGCCGCCCGCGTGGAGCTCGACCCGGCGGTAGCCGGTCCGGGAGTCGGCGGGGGCGGTGAAGTAGAGGACGGTGGCGTCCTCGTGGGGGTTGTAGCCGCCGCCGTCGGGGGCGGCGCCGTGCCGGGCCAGGAGTGCGCACAGGCCGCGCAGGGCGAGCGGGTCCGGGTGCTGGACCTCGAAGGCGAGGTGGGACTCGTGCCGGTGCTCGCGCTCATGTGCGGCGAGCTCGGCCAGGTCCGAGCCGGGCGGCACGGTCAGGGCGAAGATCTCGACGGTCCGTTCCTTCGGGGCGCCGGGTACGGACGGGCGCAGGATCGTGACGTCGAGTTCGGCCTCGTCGCGTCCGTGCCGTTCGGCCAGGCGTCGGCGGACCACCACGCTGGGCCGCGGATCCGCGTCGAAGTCCAGGTCGCAGGAGGCGAGTTGGGTGCGCAGCGTCTCCTCGTCCGGCGGTAGGAGGAGCAGCGCGGCGTGCGCGAAGCGGCAGTGCTCGGCCAGCGAGCGCAGTTCGGCGCGGTCGAGTCCGGGCAGCAGGAGCGGGAGCAGGGCCGCGGTGTCGTGGTCCCTGACGAAGTCGGCGGTCGCGCGCAGGTAGGTGGCGTCGCAGGGAGGTGTCGCCGTCATGGTGGGGGCGTCCTTCGAAGCTGTGAGGGGTGGGGTGTGGGGCCCGGGCGGTCAGATGCCGACGTAGTTCTCGGCGAACCAGTCCTGGTAGGTGCGCGAGGTGCGCAGCGATTCGATGCGTGAGCGCCGCAGGGATGCGTGGAAGTGCGATTCCTCGTCCGATCCGAGCGGGGCGTGCAGCAGTTGGATCATCCAGTGCGAGAACTCCTGGGCACGCCAGATGTGGGCGAGGCAGCGCCGGGAGTACTGGTCGAGCGTCGCGGGGTCGCCGTGGGAGAGGTCGTCGATCAGGGCCTCGGCGAGGAGTTCCGCCTCCAGGACGGCGAGGTTGGCGCCCTTGGCGGCGGCCGGGGCGGGCAGGCTCGCGGCGTCGCCCGCCAGCAGGAGCGAGCCGTGCCGCAGGGGTTCTATGACGTCGGACTGCAGGTCGATGACGGAGCGTTGGAAGATCCGGCCCTGGTGCAGCGGGCCGTGGTCGGCGGCGCCCATGCGCAGCCCGAGTTCGTCCCAGATCCGCTCCTGCGACCAGGCGTCGGGAGCGGCGCCGCGTTCGCACTGCAGGTAGTAGCGGGTGACCTCCGCGGTGCGGGCCATGTGCCCGGCGAAGCCGCGTCCGTGCAGCGCGTAGCCGACGGCGTCCAGACTCGGCGGCGCCTCGGCGAGCAGGCCGAGCCAGCTGACGCCGTGGTCGCGGTGGTGGCGGTGGGCGGTGGAGGGCAGCGAGCGCCGGGCCGCGCCGTGGCGGCCGTCGCAGCCGGCGACGTAGCGGGTCTGCCACCGGCCGGGGCGGCCGTCGGGATCGCGGACGGTGACCGTGGGGCGGGCGCCGGCGGCGTCGTCCACGGTCAGGGCCTCGGTCTCGAAGTGGATCCGTCCGCCTGCCGCCAGGTAGTGCGTCAGCAGGTCGGTGACCAGGTCCTGTTGGGGGTAGACGGTGTGCTGCTCGCCGCGGCCGAGGGTGCTGTAGTCGAGCCGGAAACGGCCGACCTCGGTGCGGAACTCGCAGGTGCCATGGGGAATGCCCCGTCGGTGCAGGCCTTCGGCCAGGCCGTGGCGGTCCAGGACGCGCACGGTGTTCGCGGCGAGGAAGCCGGCCCGGGCCCGGGTCTGGACGTGGGTGCGGTCGGCGCGTTCGAGGACGACGCAGTCGATCCCGGCCGCGAGGAGGAGATTTCCGAGGGTCAGTCCGGCCGGTCCGGCGCCGAGGATGACGACGTCGGCGGAGCCGTGGGCTGCTGTGCTTTTCTGACGGTCGGTCACGAGAAGTGGATCTTAGCCGGGGGTGGATACATCGGAGGGGGCAATTAGCTCGTCTTGGTGAATGGAGTGATGATCTTTTACCCGCCTTCCGAGCCGGAACCTCAGCCGTGCGTCAGGGTGCGGCCGAGGAGGGGCAGCAGGCGCTCCCAGTGCAGCCGCAGTCCGGAGGGGCTGAAGGTGTCGGTGTCGGACATGGTGAAGCCGTGGACGGTGCCGGGGTAGATCTCGGAGGTGTAGTCGACGCCCGCGGCGTCCAGGGCGCGGTTCAGCTCGCCGAGGGTCTCGGGTGTCATGTCGGTCTCGGCGTGGCCGAGGTGGACCTGGGCGGTGAGCTTGGAGACGAGGCGGTGCATGTCGGGCCCGTCGGCGCCCACGGGGCCGTGGAACCCGGCGACGGCGGCCACCCGGCCGGGGTGGGCCGCGGCGGTGCGCATCGCCAGGAGGCCGCCGATGCAGTAGCCGGTCACGGCGACCGGTCCGGCGGCGACCTCGGGTTGGGCGGTGAGGAAGCCGAGGTAGGCGTCGGCGTCGCTGAGGACGCGTTCGGCGGTGTGCGTCCTGATCAAGGGCATCAGCCGGGCGACGACCGCGGCGCGGGCCTCTTCCCCGATGTACTCGGGAAGCTCGACCACCGGCGTGGGGCCGTGTCGGTAGAAGAAGTTGGGGACGAGCACGTAGTACCCGTGCCCGGCCAGTTCACGGGCCATCTCCCGCAGCACGGGCCGGATGCCGAAGGCGTCCGCGTACATCAGCACCCCGGGGTGCCGCCCGTCGCGGTCGGGGTGGGCGGCGAAGGCGTCGGCCCGGCCGTCCGGGGTGGGAATCGTCAGCGTCTTGATGGGCAAGGGAGGTCTCCTGTCGTGGTTGACGTGTCGAGCGTGTGGTCAACACGACGGAGGCGGAGCCCGCGCGACGGCGCCGGATCCTCGATCGAACTGCGGGCCCGCGGCGGCCCGTACGGCGCTCAGCGGAGCGCCGGGTCACCAATTCGTGTGTGGCGCAAGGCCGTCCCGGTAGTCATCGCCGGACACCATAGTCCACCGGACCGGCCGAGGCCAGCCCCGTCCTTCCCGGACGCCGCCGGGGTGGGAGCCGTTGGCGCTCAGCCGTGGGCGGTGGCCGGGCGGGCGTCGACGGTGTCGAGCGGGGCGGCCTGGAGGGTGGCGGCGATGCCGGCGAACTCCTCGATCAGCCGGCTGCTGCGGTTGCGGTCCCAGGCCAGCGCCACCTGGTTGGGCGGCAGGCCGTGGACGGGCAGGTGGGTGACGTCGGGGCGGGTGTAGAAGGTGGCGACGGAGAGCGGCAGGACGACGATGCCGTGGCCCGCGGCGACGTACTCCAGCTTCTCCTCGACGGTGCGGATGGCCTGGACGGAGGGCCGCGCCCGGCCGTCCCGCAGGGCGGCCGCGTCCTGCGCCGGCAGGACGGCCTCGGGGTTCTGCAGCAGCTGCTCGCCCGCGAGGTCGGTGAGGGTGACGGCGCTCAGGCCGGCCAGCCGGTGGTCGGCGGGGAGCACCACCACGCGGGGTTCGGTGAGCAGGGGGAGGACGGTCAGTCCGCGCTGGTCGACCGGCAGTCGGAGGTAGCCGACGTCCACCCGGCCGTCGTTGATCACCTGGACCTGGTCGTCCCAGCTGGTGCGGAGCACCTCGACCGCCAGCTCGGGGTGGCGCTCCGACATGACCCGTACCGCCGGGGTGACGATCAGGCCGGGCATGAACCCGACGGTGAAGCCGAGCGGCCCCGAGCCGCCGGCCCGGGCGGCCCGCCGACGAACCGCCTCGGCGTTCGCCAGCAGCGGTTCGGCGTCGGCCAGCAGCTGTTCGCCGGCCGGCGTCAGCCCGGTGGTGCGCCTGGTCCGGACGAACAGCTGGACGCGCAACTCCCGTTCCAGTGCCATGATCTGACGGGACAGCACGGACTGGGCGATGTGCAGCTCCTCGGCGGCCCGGCCGAAGTGCTGCCGTTGCGCGACGGCCACGAAGTAGCGCAGTTTCCTCAGGTCCAGGTCCACCGGGCATCACTCCTCAGTTGTGATGCCCGCAGGGTATGACAGCTTCGGGAATGGGTCTTGGACACCGGAAGCCCGGCGACCGCATGGTGAGGTGCAGTCGTTGATCCGCACCGGTGGGAGGAAGAGCTGATGATGCACCTGGAGGAATCGGGTCTGGCCGGGCGGGTGGTGCTGCTGACCGGTGCGTCCGGCGGGATCGGCGGCGCGCTGGGCCGCCGGCTGATCTCGGCCGGGGCGCGGGTGGCCTTCGTGGCCAACAGCCGTTACGAAGAGGCCGAGTTACTGGCCGAGGAGGCCTGGGACATCGGGCTGGACGCGGTGGCCCTGCGCGGCGACCTGGCCGATCCCCGGACCCCGGAACGGCTGGTCCGGGAGGCCACCGACGCGCTCGGCCCGATCGACGCGCTGATCCCCAACGCCGGCTGCGCGCCGCGCCGGATCCGCCTGGCCGTCGACACCAGGACCTGGGACCGCACCCTCGCGGTGAACCTCCGGGCGCCGTTCCTGCTGGCCCAGGAGGTGATCCCGGCGATGATGGCCCGCCGGTACGGCCGGCTGGTGTTCATCTCCTCGACGGCCGCCTTCATCGGCGGCATCGTCGGCCCGCACTACGCGGCCTCCAAGGCGGGGCTGCACGGTCTGGTGCACTCGCTGGCGCCGCAGGTCGCCGGACACGGGGTGACGGTCAACGCGGTGGCGCCGGCGCTGATCGAGAACACCCGGATGCTGCCCTCGCTCACCGAGGGCAGCCTCACGCCCGCCGTCCCGGTCGGCCGCTACGGGCGCCCGGAGGAGGTCGCGGACCTGGTGATGGCAGTGCTGCGCAACGGCTACCTCACCAACCAGGTGATCGGGCTGGACGGCGGCATCCACCCGCGGTGACGGGCGGCCTTCACGGGATCCCCGGAACCCGCACGGAACCGACACGGAACGCGCGCGGAAGCTCCGGAACCCGCCCGGGGCTCCCGCCGTGGCGGCCCGGCATTTCGGCGCGCCGCTGCCGCGCTATTCCCGGGTCCGTCGTGGACGGTAAATGTCCGGAATAGGTTCGTCGAGAATAGAACCTGATGTTCCGCATTCGCCGAGCGGGCCAGTCGATTAACCTATACCGGCAGGTCGGACCGGCTTTTGAGGCCCGGTTGACAGTCGGGTGACGGCTGGCCCGAAAAGTTTGGGGTTAGGCTGGGTGACATGCAGAAATTACCTGACGGGATGAATCCACTGCAGGCCCGACGGGCGGAACTGCGAGACTTTCTGCGAAGCCGTCGCGCCGCCCTCAAGCCGGAGGACGTCGGCCTGCCCTCGGCCGGATTCCGGCGGACCCCCGGGCTCCGACGGGAGGAGGTGGCCGTCCTCGCCGGGATCGGCGTCTCCTGGTACACCTGGCTCGAACAGGGCCGGGACATCAAGGTCTCGCCCGAGGTCCTGGACGCGGTGAGCCGGGCCCTGCGGCTGGGCGAGCCGGAGCGGGCCCACCTGCACCGGCTGGCCGGCCTCAACTCCCCGCTGCCGCGCGACGCCCACACCGAGGGCATCCCGCCGAGGCTCCAGCGGATCGTCGACCGCTGGATGCCGTTCCCGGCGAAACTGGTCGACCGCTACGGCAACATCCCGGTGTTCAACAAGGCCGCCCGGGAGGTGTTCGGGCTGACCGACGAGAACAACAACCAGGCGGTCCGGTTCTTCCTGGACGCCGACTGGCGCGCGAGGTTCCCGGACGTCGAGGCGGTGGCCGGGGAGGTCATCGGCTTCCTCCGCGCCCAGGCGGCGCGCTACCCGGACGACCACCACTTCATGGACGTCGCCCAGCGGTTGCGCACCGAGAGCCCGCTGTTCCGCACCTTCTGGGACCGGCACGAGATCAGCCTGGCCACCCGGACGACCAAGACCGTCACCCACCCCCGGTGCGGCCCGCTCACCTTCGAGCACACCGCACTGGACCTCAGCGAGGCACCGCACCTGAGGCTGCACCTGTACGCACCGGACGAACAGACCGCCGCCTCGGCCTCCTTCAGGCTGCTGCTGGGACAACTGGCCGGGCCCGACCGAGCGGTGGCCTGAGCCGGCCGGCCGGCCGGTCGCTGGCAGGTCGGTCCGCCAGGAGGCCGCCAGGCCACCGCTGCGCCCGACGGGGGCGGGTGGAGCGCAACCGCGCCCACCCGCCCCCGCCGCGTTCGTCCGATATCCGGTTCCTGGTGTTCCCACCACCACCATGATCCGACACTGCCACCCGGCAGCGAACCGATCTAGCGTTCTTCAAGGCGAAGGCGAGCGGCCGCGGGGACAGCGGGCCGGCTCCCGGGATTCGCCGTCCGACGAACCGGCAGACCGGTAACAACGGGGAGCAGACGTGAAGTTGGCAGTCTCGGGTACGTATTCGTCCGGCAAGACGTTCACGGTGATGGCGCTGTCACACCTGACCGGCATGCCGCGGACGCTGGCCAAGACCATGCGGGAGATCCTTCCCGAAGCCCTGCCGGGCAAGGCGCTCGCGGAGTGCACCCCGCCGGAGTTCCTCCAGCTGGTGATGCGCCGTCACGTCGAGCGCGCGGTGCACGAGAACCTCCTCGGCGACGGCTTCGTCTCCGACGGCTCCTCGCTGCAGGAGTGGATCTACGGCACCCTGCGGGTGCGCGCGGGCATCAACCCGAGCGCCTCCGCCCACCTCGCCGAGGGCCAAGCGGTGCCCCGGACGGCCGAGATGGACTTCTTCGAGCAGGTGATGGTCCAGTACGGCAGCGCCTTCAAGCAGCACGTCGCCAAGACCTACGACACCTTCGTGCACCTGCGCAACGAGCTGCCGATCGTGGCCGACGGCCACCGGCCGATGAACGACCAGTTCCGGCGGCTCTGCGACGAGATGCTGCTGGACAGCTTCGCGGAGATGGGCATGCCGTACCACGTGATCGGCGGCACCATCGCCGAGCGGCTGCAGCAGATCGTCAAGCTGTTCGACCTGCCGGCGCTGATCCCCGTCGACGAGGCGATCCGGCGGGCCAAGGCCGACTACGGCGGCCAGGACCTGCGACTGGAGACCGAGCGCGTCCCCGCCGGGACGCGAGGGGCGAAGTGAGCGCCGGCGGGCGCCGGGCGGCCTTCTTCGACGTCGACGAGACGCTGACCACCGTGGTCAGCATGCTCGGCTTCCTCCGGTTCGACCTCGCCGCCCGCGGCCTGCCCGACTCGGCCTACGACGAGGCCATGGCCAGGCTCGCCGAGGCCCGGGCCAACGGCCGGCGGGAGGAGGCCAACCTGCTCTACTACCGCAACTACGCGGGCCGGCCGGAGGCCGAACTCGCGGCGCTGGGCCGGGAGTGGTTCGCCCGGGAACTCGCCGGCGGCTCGCTCTTCCACCCGCGCGCGCTGGCGGCCTTCCAGGGGCACCGGAGGCAGGGGCACCTCACCGTGCTGGTGTCCGGCTCCTTCCCGCCCTGCCTCGACCCGATCGGCCGCCACCTCGGCGCGGACCTGGTCATCTGCGCCCGGCCCACGGTCGCCGACGGCGTCCACACCGGGGAGCTCCCGCACCCGATGATCGGCCGGTACAAGGCGCAGGCGCTCGCCGAGGCCGCCCGCACCCACGGCCTCGACCTCGACCGCTCCTGGGCGTACGGGGACCACATCTCCGACCTGCCGCTGCTGGAGTCGGTCGGGCACCCGGTCGTGGTCGCCAACGCCGACCACGCGGTGGTCGAGCAGGCCCGCAGCCGGAACTGGACCTGCTGGGCCGACACCCCGGCCGCGCTCCCGGCCTGACCCGGCGAAGCCACCGACAGCCCGACCGGCCGAAGCCGTCCACGGCCCGACCCGCCGGAGCCGCCCACGGCGCCCCGACCACCCTCCCGGAGAACACTGATGAACGACCACGAGTCCGCCGCCGCGCTGCGCAAGGAGGCCGCCGAGGTGTTCCACCGCCTCGCCGGCGACACCGCCGCCGCCGCGCCCTGGGAGGCGCTGGACGCGACCGCCCCGGCGCTCGCCGACACCGTCGCCTTCGGCCTGGCCGAGGTGGTCGGCCGCCCCGGTCTCGACCTGCGCACGCGCCAGCTGGTGACGGTCGCCGTCCTGGCCGCCCTCGGCGGCTGCGAGGGCCAGCTCGGCTTCCACGTCGGCGGAGCGCTGCGCAACGGCGCCACCGCCGAGGAGGTCGCCGAGACGCTCAGCCAGGTCGCGCTGTACGCCGGCGTGCCCCGGGCGATCAACGCCATGGCGGTCGCGCGCAGCGCCGTCGAGAAGTTCCAGGACCGCTGACCACCTCGTTCCGAGGCCGCGACAACACACGCCAGACGAAAGGACCACAGATGCCCGCCGACGAGCAGCCCCCGGCCCAGCCGGACGCCGGCCGCGACTCCGCCCCGCAGGTGCTGATCGTGGGCGCCGGGCCCATCGGCATGGCGCTGGCCTGCGAACTCCTCCAGCAGAACGTGGGCGTTCGGCTGATCGACCGCCAGGAGCGGATCGACACCAGCGACCCGCACTCCAAGGCGGTCCTGGTCTGGCCGCGCAACCTGGAGATGCTCCGGCGGATCGGCGTCGCCGACGCCCTGGTCCGGGAGGGCCGGCGCACCAGCGGCCTCAGCTACTACTCCGAGGGCCGGCTGCTCGGCACCGCCGACCTCAGCACCCTCACCGACTCGCCGTACCCGTTCATCCTGGCGCTGCCGCAGCGCGACACCGAGCGCATCCTGCGCGCACGCCTCGCCGAACTCGGCGGGGTCGTCGAGCGAGGGGTCGAGCTGGTCTCGCTGGACGGCTCCGGGGCCGAGCCGCGGGCCCTGCTCAAGCACCCCGACGGCACCAGCGAGACCGTCGAGCCGCGCTGGCTGGTCGGCGCGGACGGGCCCGCCAGCACCGTGCGGTCCGAACTCGGGATCCGCTTCGACGGCGAGGAGATCGACGTCACCTACGCCATCGGCGACGTCCCGCTCTCCGGTGACGTGCCGCCGCTCGGCCAGTACTACTACTGCCGGGACGGCGTCGCCGCGATCGTGCCGCTGAGCAACGGCAGCTACCGCTTCGCCGCCACCACCCCGCACCGGCGCGAGGAGGACGGCAACCCCTCCCGCGAGCTGATCCAGCACATCCTCAGCTCCCGCTCCCGGCGCGACATCCAGGTCGGCACCCCGGACTGGACCCGGGCCTTCCGCCCGCGGCTCGGCATCGCCGAGACCTTCAGCAAGGGCCGGTGCTTCCTGGTGGGCGACGCCGCGCACGTGGTGAGCCCGGCCGGCGGCCAGGGCCTCAACGTCGGGCTGATGGACGTCGCCAACCTCGGCTGGAAGCTGGCCGGGGTGGCCAACGGCACCCTGCGGGAATCGATCCTGGAGAGCTACGCCCCCGAACGGCAGGCCGGTGCGACCCGCCTGTCCCGCACCTCGGCGGCCCAGGCCCGCTTCGCCCTCCAGCGCAGCGCCGGGCGGATCGCCGTGCGCGACACGCTCTTCACCGCCGCCTGCAGGACCGGGCTGGTCAGCCGGATGGTGGTGCCGCTGCTCAGCCAGATCGACGTCAGCTACGGCCGGCTCGCCACCGAGCCGATCCTGCTGCGCCACCCGCGGCCGATCGAACCGGGCCAGCGCGTCCCGATGTTCGTCGCGCCGGAGCTGGACTCGGGCATGCCGGCCATCGACCCCGCCCACTACACCGTGCTGCTCTGGCCCGGACGGCGCCCGAAGGCCGAATGGGCCCAGCGGGCACGCCAGTTGCGCGAGAAGCTCGACCCCTCGATCACGGTGCTCGACCTCGCCCGGGTCGGCGGCGGGCCGGCCCGGACCCTCGACCGCACCTTCGGCCGCAACCCCGCCTTCGCGGTGGTCCGCCCGGACGGCCACCTCGCGCTGCTGGTCGGGGCCGACCGCCCCGCCCAGGTGCTCGCCTTCCTCCGCGGCGCCCGGCCCGCCGAGCCCGTCACCGCCACCACCGCCCGCTGAGCACTCGCCCCCGTGTCCTGACGGAAGGACGGCCATGACCCCCCGAACCCCGGCCCGTGACGCGGCGCCGGCGTCGCCCCCCGCCGCCCCGAGCAGCGCCGCCGACCCCGGCGCGGGCATCGACCCCCGCCTGGTGACCCTGTTCGCCTGGGCCTGCGGTCTCGCGGTCGCCAACCTGTACTACGTGCAGCCGCTGCTCAACGGGATCGCCGACGCCTTCCGGCTCGGCAGCGGGTCGGCCTCCCTGGTCACCACCGTCGGCCAGCTAGGGTACGCGGCCGGGCTCGCCCTGCTGGTGCCGCTCGGGGACGTCACGGAACGCCGCCGGATCGTCGTGGTGATGCTCACCGTGACGGCCGTCGCCTGCGCCGCCGCCGCGGCCGCGCCCGACTTCGCCGTACTGGTCATGGCGATGGCGGTGCTGTCCATGTGCACCGTGGTCGGGCCGATGCTGGTGGCCTTCGCGGCCACCCTGGCCGCCGCGGAGGAACGCGGGAAGGTCTCCGGGCGGGTGATGAGCGGGCTGCTGCTCGGCATCCTGTTCGCCCGGACCGGCAGCGGGCTGCTCGGCAGCTGGGCCGGCTGGCGGGCGGTCTTCGTCGCCGCCGGGGTGCTCACCCTGGCACTGGCCGCCGTGCTGCGGCTGCGGCTGCCGAAGGTCGAGCCGGCCGCCCGCCTCTCCTACCCGGCGCTGCTCGGCTCGGTGCTGACCATCCTCCGGGAGGAGCCGGTCCTGCGGCGGCGCTGCCTGCTGGGCTTCGTCACCTTCGCCGGCTTCAACGCCTTCTGGGCCTCCGTCGCCTTCCTGCTGGCCCGGCCGCCGTACCACTTCGACGCGGCGCTGATCGGGCTGGTCGGCCTGGTCGGCGCGGTCGGGGCGTACGCGGCCCGGATCGCCGGCCGGTTCGCCGACCGGCGGCTGGACCGGCAGGCCTCCGGCGTCCTGCTGGCCGTGGTCCTCGCCAGCTGGGGCCTGCTCGCCCTGAACGGCGGCCACTGGCTGATCCCCCTGCTGCTCGGGGTGGTCCTGCTCGACCTGGGCGTCCAGGGCATCCAGGTCACCAACCTCAGCGTGATCTACCGGCTGCGGGCCGACGCGCGCAGCCGGATCACCACGGCGTACACCACCACGTACTTCGTCGGCGGCTTCGCCGGATCCGCCGCCTCGGGCGCCGCCTACGCGGCGGCCGGCTGGGGCGCGGTGTGCGCGGTGGGCGCCGGCCTGGCCCTGCTGGCGCTGCTGGTGTGGGCGGTCGACGCCCGCGCCGGGTCGGCCGACGCGGCCTGACCTCACGAACCACCTCACGAACCACTTCACGACCACCGAACCGAAGAACGACGGCCCGGCCCCGGTCCGTCACCGTAGAAAATGGGAGAACTGCCTTGACCACTCAGCGGATCCTGGTCCGTGGCGGCTGGATCGTCACCATGGACGCCCAGAACCGCGAATTCCCGACGGGCGACGTGCTCATCGAGGACGGTCGGATCACCGCCGTCGGCACCGACCTCGAGCCGGCCCCCGACGCCGAGGTGATCGACGCCTCCGGCACCTTCGTCCTGCCGGGCCTGGTGGACGCCCACCGGCACACCTGGCAGAGCAGCCTGCGGCAGTCCAACTCCGAGGCCTCCATCATGGAGTACGTCGGCCAGACCCTGATCGGTCTGGGCGACCAGGTCCGCCCGGAGGACGTCTACGCCGGCACCTACCTCGGCGCCCTCACCGCGCTGAACGCGGGCATCACCACGGTGCTCGACTGGGCGCACGCGATGAACTCGCCCGAGCACGCCGACGCCGCCGTCCGGGCCCTCCAGGACGCGGGCGTGCGCGCGGTGTTCGGCCACGCCTGGCCGATCGGCTCCAAGCTCGACTTCGCCGCCACCCACCCGGTCGACATCCGCCGCGTCCGCGAGCAGCTGCTGCCCTCGGACGACGGCCTGGTCACCCTGGCGATGGCCGCCAAGGGCCCGGACTACTCCGGCATCGACAACGCGGTCAAGGACTTCGCTCTCGCCCGCGAGCTCGGCATCCCGATCACCACGCACCTGTCCACCGGCCGCCCCGGCCCCGAGCACCAGGGCGTCCAGCTGCTCCACCAGGCAGGCCTGCTCGGCCCGGACCTGAACCTGGCGCACGTCAACGGGGCCGAGGCCGACGCGCTCAAGCTGCTCGCCGACTCCGGCACCACCGTGTCGATCTGCCCGCAGATCGAGCTGACCATGCCCGGCCTGGGCGGCAACGTGGCGGTCCGCCGGCTGCGCGCCGCGGGCGTCAACCCCGGCCTCGGCATCGACACCGAGCTGGAGTCCAGCGGCGACCTGTTCACCCAGATGCGCTTCGCGCTGGCGGCCGACCGCGCCGAGACGCCGGACGGCGAGCCGGTCCTGCCGGCCCAGGCCGTGCTGCGGATGGCGACCGTCGAGGGCGCCCGCGCCGTCCACCTCGGCGACCGGACCGGCTCCCTCGAGCCCGGCAAGGCCGCCGACCTGGTGCTGGTGCGCACCGGCGACATCGACCTGGCGCCGGTCACCACCCCCGCCGAGTCGCTCGTGCTGGCCGCCCACCCCGGCAACGTGGACACCGTCCTGGTCGCCGGACGGGTCGTCAAGCGCGGCGGCCGCCTGGTGGCCGACACCGCCCGCGCCCGTGAGCTGGCCGTCGCCTCCGTCGCCCACCTGCGGGGCGCC
>NZ_JBHVVI010000181.1:0-13705 GCF_042883685.1 Kitasatospora sp. NPDC058190 | reverse complement strand
ACTGGTGGTGGGTGCCGGGGCGGGCGCGGCCGGGGCCGGTTGCGGTTTCGGCTTCGGCTCGACGGCGGGGGTGGTCGCTGTGGCGGCGGGGGCGGGGGCGGGGGCGGGGGTGGGTGCCGGGGCGGGCGCGGCCGGGGCGGGCTGCGGTTTCGGCTTCGGCTCGACGGTGGGGGTGGTCGCTGTGGTGGCGGCGCTGGTGGTGGGTGCCGGGGTGGGCGCGGCCGGGGCGGGCTGCGGTTTCGGCTTCGGCTCGACGGCGGGGGTGGTCGCTGTGGCGGCGGGGGCGGGGGTGGTGAGGGTCCGCACGGTGGCCTCCGCGGCGGTGTCGGTGCCGGCGGCACTGGGGGTGGTGACGGTGGTGACGCTGTTGGTCGGGCCGGGCTCGGCGGCGTGGAAGTCGAGCGGCTTGGCGGTCGTGGTGGAGGTGGTGGCCGCGGCGGCCGGAGTGGTGCCGAAGTCGAGGTCGGGTCGGCCGGGCTCCTCGGTGGCGGTGTGGCCGGCCGCCTCGGTGTCGAGACCGTAGTAGCGGTAGAGCTGGAGTTCCTGGGCCGGCGACAGGTGCTGGCCCACGCCGAAGTCCGGGGACTCCTTGACCAGCGACTTGTCGTAGGGCACCCGGAGCTCCTCGCCGGAGAACTCGCTCGTGGTGAGCGGGACGAAGGCGTCCCGGCCGAAGATGCCGGTCCGCACGGCGGCCCACTCGGGCTGGCCGGTGGCGTCGTCCAGGTACACCTCGTCGACCGTGCCGATCTTGTCACCGTTGCGGTCGACGGCCCTGTGGCCGATGAGGTCTCTGGGGTCGAAGTCGGTCTGCACTCTTTCCTCCAGCTGCGCTGCGGCTGCGGAACTCCCGCAGGTACGGCCGTCGGAGCACCCGTCCCGGCCGTCACTTCACACCAAAAGGCATGAATCGGACCGACGCGACCGGGGTGCGCCGGACGGGCTCGGCGCTGGGCCATCCGGGGGACGCGCGTAGACCTGGAGTGACCTGACGCACCCGTGATCGGAAGGCCTCCCGCTGGTACCCTGGGCGGCGACCGCCGAGCCCGCTCGGGAGAGTCCCCGACGGTGAAAACCGCTGGTCGGGGCGCCGAAGGAGCAACTCCTCCCCGGAATCTCTCAGGCATCCGTACCGTGCGGGATAGGTCACTCTGGAAAGCAGGGCAGGAGCGTCGGCGCGGGAGCCGGCGATCACCACCCTCACCGACGGTGCAAGCCGACGGAGCGCCGACAGCGCGACGTGCGGGCGAAGCTCTCAGGTCCCGATGACAGAGGGGGAGGCCTTCCGGGTTCGTTCGCCCAGGCGATCCGCTGTCCGCAGCGGAACGACCGGTCGGCGTGCGTGCCCCCGCCGGTCCGTGACCAGGAGGCCTCGACCACCATGAACGCCCAGCCGAACGCGGGACGCCCCACCGGCGCCTCGACCCTCACCGAGCTTGAGCTGGCCAGCCCCTTCGAGAACCGCCACATCGGCCCCGACGCCGCCGCCCAGGAGAAGATGCTGGCGTCCGTCGGCTACGGCTCGCTGGACGAGCTCGCCGACACCGCCGTTCCCGAGGCGATCCGCTCCATCGCCGCCCTGGACCTGCCCGCCGGCCGCAGCGAGGCGCAGGTCCTCGCCGAGCTGCGCGAGCTGGCGAGCCGCAACAAGGTACTCCAGCCGATGATCGGCCTGGGCTACTACGGCACCTTCACCCCGCCGGTGATCCTGCGCAACGTCATGGAGAACCCGGCCTGGTACACCGCGTACACCCCGTACCAGCCGGAGATCTCGCAGGGCCGCCTGGAGGCGCTGCTCAACTTCCAGACCCTGGTCTCCGACCTGACCGGTCTGCCCACCTCCGGCTCCTCGCTGCTGGACGAGGGCACCGCGGCCGCCGAGGCGATGGCGCTGGCCCGCCGCGTCACCAAGGTCAAGGGCGGTGTCTTCCTGGTCGACGCCGAGACCCTGCCGCAGACCATCGCGGTGATCAACACCCGTGCCGTGCCGACCGGTGTCGAGGTCGTCGTCGCCGACCTGTCCGAGGGCATCCCGGCCGAGATCGCCGAGCGCGGCGTCTTCGGTGTGCTGCTGCAGTACCCGGGCGCCACCGGCGTGGTCCGCGACCTCGCCCCGGTGATCGAGCAGGCGCACGGGCTGGGCGCGATCGTCGCCGTGGCCGCCGACCTGCTGGCGCTGACCCTGCTCAAGTCCCCGGGCTCGCTGGGCGCCGACATCGCCTGCGGAACCTCGCAGCGCTTCGGCGTGCCGATGGGCTTCGGCGGTCCGCACGCCGGCTACCTGTCGGTGCGCGCCGAGTACGCCCGCTCGCTGCCCGGCCGCCTGGTCGGCGTGTCCGTCGACGCGGACGGCAACCGCGCCTACCGCCTGGCGCTGCAGACCCGCGAGCAGCACATCCGCCGCGAGAAGGCCACCAGCAATATCTGCACCGCCCAGGTGCTGCTCGCCGTCATGGCCTCGATGTACGCGGTCTACCACGGTCCGGACGGCCTGGCCGACATCGCCCGCCGCACCCACCGCTACGCCGCCGCCCTCGCCGAGGGCCTGCGGGCCGGCGGCGTGGAGCTGCTGCACGGCGAGTTCTTCGACACCGTCACCGCCGTCGTCCCGGGCCGTGCCGCCGAGATCGCCGCCGCCGCCCGCACCCACGGCATCAACGTCCACCAGGATGGCGCGGACCGGATCTCGATCTCCACCGACGAGACCACCACCCGCGAGCACCTGGCCGGCGTCTGGGCCGCGTTCGGTGTCCCCGCCGTCGAGGTGGCCGAGGCCGCCGAGACGCTGCCCGCCGCGCTGCTGCGCGAGGACGAGTACCTGACCCACCCGGTCTTCCACAGCCACCGCTCGGAGACCGCCATGCTGCGCTACCTGCGCCGCCTGTCGGACCGGGACTACGCGCTGGACCGCGGCATGATCCCGCTGGGCTCCTGCACCATGAAGCTCAACGCGACCACCGAGATGGAGGCGGTGACCTGGCCGGAGTTCGGCCAGCTGCACCCCTTCGCGCCGATCGACCAGGCCGAGGGCTTCCTGACCCTGATCCGCCAGCTGGAGCAGCAGCTGGTCGAGGTCACCGGTTACGACGCCGTGTCGATCCAGCCGAACGCCGGCTCCCAGGGCGAGCTGGCCGGCCTGCTGGCCGTCCGCGCCTACCACCACGCCAACGGCGACACCCAGCGCGACGTCTGCCTGATCCCGTCCTCGGCGCACGGCACCAACGCCGCCTCCGCGGTGATGGCCGGCATGCGCGTGGTCGTGGTGAAGACCCTGGTCGACGGCGACGTGGACGTCGAGGACCTGAAGGCCAAGATCGAGCAGCACCGCGACAACCTCTCCGTGCTGATGGTCACCTACCCGTCGACCCACGGCGTGTACGAGACCCAGATCACCGACATCTGCGCCCTGGTGCACGAGGCCGGCGGCCAGGTGTACGTGGACGGCGCCAACCTGAACGCCCTGGTCGGCCTGGCCAAGCCGGGCAAGTTCGGCGCGGACGTCTCGCACCTGAACCTGCACAAGACCTTCTGCATCCCGCACGGTGGCGGCGGCCCCGGCGTCGGCCCGGTCGCGGTGCGCGCCCACCTGGCGCCGTACCTGCCCAACCACCCGCTGCAGGAGGAAGCCGGCCCGGCCACCGGTGTCGGCCCGATCTCGGCCGCGCCGTGGGGTTCGGCGGCGATCCTGCCGATCTCCTGGGCGTACGTCCGGCTGATGGGCGGCGAGGGCCTGAAGCACGCGACCCAGGTCGCGGTGCTGAACGCCAACTACATCGCCAAGCGGCTGGCGCCGCACTTCCCGGTGCTCTACACCGGCCCGGGCGGGCTGGTCGCGCACGAGTGCATCATCGACCTGCGTCCGCTGACCAAGGAGACGGGCGTGACGGTGGACGACATCGCCAAGCGCCTGATCGACTACGGCTTCCACGCGCCGACGATGTCCTTCCCGGTGGCCGGCACGCTGATGATCGAGCCGACCGAGTCCGAGGACCTGCACGAGATCGACCGGTTCTGCGACGCGATGATCGAGATCCGGGTCGAGATCGACAAGGTCGGCTCGGGTGAGTGGGCGGCCGAGGACAACCCGCTGCGCAACGCCCCGCACACCGCCGCCACCCTGGCCGGCGACTGGGCGCACGGCTACTCGCGGCAGGAGGCGGTCTTCCCGGCGGGCGTGAACCCGGCGGACAAGTACTGGCCGCCGGTGAGCCGGATCGACGGCGCGTACGGCGACCGCAACCTGGTCTGCTCCTGCCCGCCGCTGGACGAGTACGGCGTCTGATCCGCAGCGGACGGACATGGGGCAGGGCCCTGGCAGAACGTTTCTGCCGGGGCCCTGCCCTTTGTCGCTCCCCGTCGGGTCGTCTCTTGCGGTTCGTCTTCTACGGTCGGGTCGGCGGCTGCCCCCGCCGGGCGGCCCCGGGCCGTACGGTTCCGGCCGTACGGGTCGGGTCGTCCACCCTCAGCCCGTGCTGTCTCAGCCGGTGGTGTCTCAGGCCGCGTGGGCGACGGGGCGGCGCGGGGCGATCACCCGGCCGTCGGGCAGTAGCTCTCCGGTGTCCTCGAACAACACGACGCCGTTGCAGAGCAGGCTCCAACCCTGCTCCGGGTGGCAGGCCACCGGCACGGCCGCCTCACGGTCCTCGGACTCGGCCGACGGGCACTCAGGACGGTGCTGGCACATACGCGTACCCTCGCTTCGCTCTGCGATCCTCCCCGTGGTGCGGTCCCGGAGGTGGTGCCGTCCGGAGCCGCCGCGGTAGTCGGATCCTGTCCGCAACGCCGACCAGGTGTGGACCGGCGCTCAAGTGGGTAGGACAGGTGGTCCTTCCACGCTGGTTCCCAGTGTCGGCATCTGTGGACGCGCGCGCAGGGATTTCGTGACATGCGCCACAACTCCCGGGCAGAGATCACCCGTTCAGGTGGGGCCGGAGGGAAATCCTGCACCGATGGGCCAGTCGGGGGATAGCCCGGTGGGGCCATTGCGGGTGGCCCGGCCAGGTGGTGGCCGTTCGGGTGAGGCCACGGAGCGGGGAGGGCACGGCGAAGGGCCGCCGGGCGGGTGGCCCGGCGGCAGGGGGCGGACGGGGCGGCGCGGGCTCAGGAGGAGCCGAGCAGCAGCGGTCGGGCGAGCGGAGCACGGGCGAGCAGCGGCAGCAACTCGGCGGCAGGGTAGGCGCGGTGCGCGGTGACGCCGAGCGGGGCCGGGGCGAGCGGGATCAGCAGGTCGGCGGCGGGGCCGGTGTCGGGACTGTGCAGCCAGAGCGCCGTCGCGTACTGGCCGGGGAAGGTGAGCAGCCGGGGCTGGCAGCGGGAGCGGGCGTTCTGGGCGAGCTGCCAGGCCTCGCGCAGCGCCCGGACGGTGGAGGAGAGGTAGGGGCCGGCGGTGAAGTGGGAGAAGGTGTGGCCCTCCGCGCTCTGGACCACCTCGGCGGCGGCGGCCACGTCGGCGCCGTCCTTGATCAGGAAGCGCCAGCCGGTCCGGCGGGCGGCGGGGAGCTCGGGGTGCGGGCCGTCCAGGACGTGCACCGCGAGCGGATGCGCGGGGAGCAGTGGTCCGGTCGGGTGACGCAGCGCTGCGGCGGCGGGCTGGCGCAGCGCGGTGTCCGAGTCGAGCGCGCCCAGGACCGCGCGCAGGGCGCTCGGTGGGGGCTGGGGGGTCTGCAGGGTCATGGCGGGGTCCGCCTCTCCAAGCGAGATCGGCGTGCGAGTGCGGCATACCGGCGTGGCGCGGCGCGTCTTCGGTGACGGGGGCCTGGCCGTGTCCGGTTGTGCAGGATCGCGGAGCCGGCGCGGTCGCCGCCGTCGACGAGGGACTCGGGGCGGGAGAAGACCGGCCGGAGCGCAGTGCGAATTCCTCGAATTCATCGAACAAATGCGCAGGGTGATCTGTTTATCACAGGCCGTGGCGGCGGGCAAGTCTACAGATGGCCTGAATTTCCGTCAGTTGCCTTGCATTGCAAGCCAGTACAAGCATTCGGGTATCGATCTTCGAGGTGGGCATGATGCTTGCACGGTCGGACGGCCGGGTGTCTCAGGAGGAGGGGACCGTGGGCGAGAAGGTCGTGGCGACTCGGGCGGATCTGGCGGATCGGCAGCAGTACCGGCTCAAGCTCCAGGCCTGCCTCGACGCGCTCGGGCGGATGCTGCGCGAGGACCGCTTCGACCGGCCGCGGGCGGTGGTGGGGCTGGAGATCGAGCTCAACCTGGCCGACGAGCAGGGCCTGCCGGTGATGCGCAACGCCCAGGTGCTGAGCGCGATCGGCTCCAGCGACTTCCAGACCGAACTGGGTCAGTTCAACATCGAGGTCAACATCGTGCCTCACCGGCTCTGCGGGCACGTCTTCGAGGAACTGCGCGAGGAGATCGACACCGGGCTGCGCTACGCCGACCGGCGGGCGGCCGAAGCCGGTGCCCGGATCGTCATGGTGGGCATCCTGCCGACCCTGGAGCACGACCACACCGGGCTGGACGCGATGAGCCACAACCAGCGGTACAGCCTGCTCAGCGACCAGATCCTGGCCGCCCGGGGCGAGGACATCGCGCTGGACATCGAAGGCGTCGAGCACCTCCAACTGGAGTCGGTCACCATGGTGGCCGAGGCCGCCGCGACCTCGCTGCAACTGCACCTGCAGGTGACCCCGGAGCGGTTCTCCTCGGTGTGGAACGCCGCCCAGGCGATCTGCGGGCCGCAGCTCGCGCTCGGCGCCAACTCTCCGTTCCTGTTCGGACGGGAGCTGTGGCGCGAGACCCGTCCGGTGCTCTTCCAGCAGGCCTGTGACACCCGTTCGGCGGAGCTCAAGGCCCAGGGCGTGCGCCCGATCACCTGGTTCGGTGAGCGCTGGGTGGACTCGGCGTACGACCTGTTCGAGGAGAACCTGCGCTACTTCCCGGCGCTGCTGCCGATCTGCGACGACGAGGACCCGCTGAAGGTGCTGGCCTCCGGCGGCGCGCCCAAGCTCGCCGAGATGCGGTTGCACAACGGCACCATCTACCGCTGGAACCGGCCGATCTACGACGTCTCGAGCGGGGTGGCGCACCTGCGGGTGGAGAACCGGGCGCTGCCGGCCGGGCCGACGGTGGCCGACACGCTGGCCAACGCCGCCTTCTACTACGGGCTGGTGCGGGTGCTCGCCGAACAGCCCCGGCCGGTCTGGAGCCGGCTGCCGTTCGAGCGGGCGGAAGAGAACTTCCGCCAGGGCGCCCGGTACGGCATCGACGCGGTGTTCCAGTGGCCGCGGCCCGGTCGGGCGGGCCGCGGCGGCGGGCTGCAGACGGTCTCCGCCGTCGACCTGGTGCTGGGCGAGCTGCTGCCGATGGCCTACCAGGGGCTGGACGAGTGGGGCGTGGAGCCGGCCGACCGGGACCGCTACCTGGGGATCATCGAGCAGCGCTGTCTGCGCCGCACCAACGGCGCGGCCTGGCAGAGCGCGACCTTCCACCGGCTGCGCGAGCAGTACGGGATGGACCGGCCGGCCGCGCTCGCCGCGATGACCAGGCGCTACGCCGAGCACATGCGCGGCGGAGAGCCGGTGCACACCTGGCCCGTGGGGTAGGGCCCGGCGGATTCCGCCGGGCCCGCGCATCCGCCGGACAGGCCCCGCCACGGCTGTGCCAGGATGATCGCTCCGGTGTCGGCCGACGGCCGGAGCGACCGCCCGTCCGCTGGAGCGCCCGTGACAACCTGCCCGACCGCGCCGGAGACCGAGCAGCCCACCCGCCGGCTGCTCGGCGCGGAGCTGCTGATCGTCCTCGGTCTCTCCCTCGGGGCCAGCGGGATCAGCGCGCTGATCAGCTTCGCGGGCTCGCTCACCGAACCGCTCCGGCTCGGCCAGCAGGTCGCCACGCTGAACGGCTCGCGCGCGCCCGGGCGGCCCTGGCTGGACCTGGTGTGGCAGCTGTACTACATCGGGCGCGGACTGATGCCGGTGGTGCTGGTCGGCTACCTGCTGGTGCGCGAGGGCACGTCGCTGCGGGTGCTGGGCTTCGACCTCGGTCAGAAGCTGCGCGACCTCGGCCGGGGTGCGGCCGTCGCGGCGGCGATCGGCGGCTCCGGGCTGGCGCTGTACCTGGCCTCGCAGGCGGCGGGGTACAACCTGACGGTCGCGCCCTCAGGGCTGCCGGAGGTGTGGTGGCGGGTGCCGGTGCTGGTGCTCTCGGCCTGGCAGAACGCGATCCTGGAGGAGGTCGTCGTCCTCGGCTACCTGCTGCGCCGACTGGGGCAGTTGGGATGGTCCTGGCCGGCGGTGCTGGTGGCGAGCTCGGTGCTGCGCGGCTCGTACCACCTGTACCAGGGGGTCGGCGGGCTGGTCGGCAACATGGTGATGGGGGCGGTGTTCTGCCTGCTGTACCGGCGCTGGGGGCGGGTGATGCCGCTGGTGGCGGCGCACGCGCTGATCGACACGGTGGCCTTCGTCGGGTACGCGCTGCTCGCCGGCAACGTCAGCTGGCTGCCGACCCCCTGACCGCCGATCCACCGGCGGCCGGCGCCCGGCCGCGCGGCGGGCGGGTGAGCAGGCGGTCGACGTGGCGGCGCTCCAGGCCCTGGCCGGGGTCCACCGGCAGCAGCAGCCGGTCGCGGCGCCACAGCGACCTGCGGACCAGCCGGGGCGGGATGACGTCGTCCACCCAGGCGAACGGCCGGCCCTCGGCGTAGCGCAGCAGCGGCGCCCACTTGCTGGCCGAGAACAGCTCCATCAGCGGGACGCGCGGGTCGCCGGGCTGCGGGACGTACCCGGTGAAGCGGACGAAGGGGAGCGGGTCCAGGCCGATCGCCGGGGCGATGTGGGTGTTGGCGTGCTCCTCCCAGGTGGTGGCCCAGACCAGCTCGTACGATCCGGCGAGTTCGCGCAGCCATTGGCCGTGCTTGGCGGCGAGCAGGACGGCGTAGCCGAGCAGGGTGTGGGAGTCGAAACCGGCCTCCGGATGCGGACAGACCGGGTTGAGCACCCCGTCGACGTCCAGGAACAGCAGGGGCTTCGGCACCGGTGGGCTCCCAAATGGACGGTTTTTCCTACTCGCTCGGACGAACCACGGGTACCACTGGTTGCACTTCGGCAGGCGCACGTGGGGCGCGCAGGGCGCTCACGAGGCGGGCGCGGGCTCGTCGACGGGCACCGGTGCGTCCGAGGTGCTGCGGGCCGGGGACCGGCGGGTGAGCCGGCGCACCTGGGGGTCGAGCAGGACCGCGGCGCTCAGCAGCAGGCACAGCACGGCGCACGCCCAGAGGGCGCCGGAGAGGCCGAGCACGGTGGCGGCCGGGCCGGCCAGCGCGGTGCCGATCGGGGCCAGCGAGTAGGAGCCGAGCTCGTCGTAGGCGGTGACCCGGGAGAACATCTCCTCCGGGACCTCCTGCTGGAGCGCGACCATCCAGTTGACGCCGAAGACGGTGACGCCGACCCCGGAGAGGAACATCGCGGTGACCAGCACCGGCATCGGTGCGGCGACGGCCAGGGCCAGGGCGGGCACGCCGAACAGGAACACGCCCCAGTTACCGACCAGCAGGATCCGGCGGGGACGCCAACGGGCCATCAGCAGGCCGGTGACCACCAGGCCGACGCCGTAGGCGGACATCGCCAGGCCCCAGGCGCCCGCACCGCCGAGCCGGTCCTTGGCCACGGTCGGCCCGTACACCGCCTCGACCGCGTTGATGCAGGCGACCAGGACGGCGAACTGCAGCACGATCACCCAGAGCCAGCGGCGGGAGGCGAACTCCTGCCAGCCCTCGCGCAGGTCGCGCAGCATGCTGCCGCCGGAGGCGGCGGGCGCGGACTCGGCCTCCAGAAGGAACCGGAGGACGGCGGCGACCAGGAAGCACAGCGCGTCCAGGGCGAGCACCCAGCCGGGGCCGAAGGCGGCGGTGAGCGCTCCGCCGAGGGCGGCGCCGCCGATCTGGGAGGCGTTCTGGCCCATCCGGAAGACCGAGAACGCACGGGCGGCGTGCTCCTGGGGGACGGCCTGCATGATCATGCCGCCGGCGGCGGGGGAGTAGAGGGCGTAGCCGGCGCCGCCGGCGGCGGAGAGTACCAGCAGCTGCCACAGCTGGACGTTCCCGGCCAGTACCAGCGCGGCCAGGACGGCCTGGGAGACACCGCTGAACAGGTTGGCGGCGACCATGATGTGGTGGCGCGGCAGCCGGTCGGCGAGGGTGCCGCCGACGACCAGGAGCAGCACGGTGGGCAGCAGGCGGGCCGCGGTGACGTAGCCGACCTCGGTGGTGGTGCCGCCGTTGCCGAGGACGGCGAAGGCGGTGGCGATGGGGGCGCCGGCGTTGCCGAGGCCGCTGATCACGGTGGCAGCGGTCTGGATGCGGAAGTTGCGGCTCGCCCAGGCGAAGCGGCGGGCGGCTGTCGGTGGGGGTGGGGTCGACACCCAGCGACTATGGCCTTGAGTTCGTACAGGTGTCCACCGTGTTTTGACACCTGGATCGGCGGTCAGCCGAGGTGGCCCCAGAGGAAGCTGACGGTGCGGCGCCAGGCGATCCCGGACTGCAGGGCGTCGTAGGTGCCGAGCGGGTTCTCGTCGTTCATGAAGGCGTGCCCGGCCGGGTAGAAGTGGAACTCGGGGCGGACGTCGGTGGCCTCGCCGATCCGGATCGCGGCCTCGTCCACGGCGGCCATCGGGATCGAGCGGTCGAGTTCGCCGAAGTGCCCGAGGACGTGGGCGGTCAGGCCCCGGTAGTCGAAGTCCGGGTCGGGCGGCAGGCCGTAGAAGGGGACCACGGCGGCCACCTTGTCCCCGGACCGGGCGGCCAGCATCAGGGCGAAGCCGCCGCCCATGCAGAAGCCGACCACACCGACGGCGTCGCTGACCGCGCCGTCCAGCGAGAGCAGGTGGTCGACGGCGCCGGAGAGGTCCTCGACGGCCCGTTCGACCGGGAGTTCGCGTTTGAGGCGGGCGGCCTCGGCCCGGTCGTGGGTGGTGGCGCCGCCGAACAGGTCGGGGGCGAGGACGGTGAACCCCTCGGCGGCGAAGCGGTCGGCCATGTCCGCGACGTGCGAGGTGAGACCCCACCACTCCTGCACCACCACCAGGCCGGGCCCGACGCCCTGCGGAGGGCGGGCCAGGTACCCGTGCGCGGTGCGGCCGTTGCTCGGGAAGGTGACGTTCTGCCGGGAGCCGCCCTGGTCAGGCATGGCTTCCTCTCGGTGGGTCGGGCCGCGTGCGGCGTGGGTGGGGACGTGCGGCGTGGGTGGGGAGGGGAGCGGCCTCTCAGCCCATCTCTTCCAGGGCGCGGCCCTTGGTCTCCTTGATGCAGAAGGCCACGAACGGGATGGAGAGCAGCGCGAAGGCCGCGTAGATGACGTACGTCGCGGAGAGGTTCCAGTCGGCGAGGTCCGGGAAGGTGACGGTGATCGCCCAGTTGGCGATCCACTGGGCCGAGGCGGCGACCGACAGCGCCAGCGCCCGGATCCGGTTGGGGAACATCTCGCCGAGCAGCACCCAGACCACCACGCCCCAGGAGAAGGCGAAGCAGAGCACGAAGACGTGCGCGGCGATCAGGGCGACGGTGGCGTGGGTGTGGTCGAGGGTGGCGGTCTCGCCGGTGCCGTGCCGGTAGGAGAACGCCCAGGCGGCAGTGCCCAGCGCGATCGCCATGCCGATGGAACCGGCCAGGGCGAGCGGCTTGCGGCCGATCCGGTCCACCAGGACCATCGCGATCACCGTGCCGATCACGTTGATGATCGAGGTGGAGAGGCTGATCAGCAGCGAGTTGGACTCGTTGATGCCGACCGACTGCCAGAGGAAGGAGGAGTAGTAGAAGATCACGTTGATGCCGACGAACTGCTGGAACACCGAGGCGCCGATACCGACCCAGACGATCGGCAGCAGACCGAAGCGCCCGCCGAGCAGGTCCCTCAGCCGGGGCTTGTGGGCGGACTCCAGCACCGTGCGGATCTCCGCCACCCGGGCGTCCAGGTCGACGTCCTGGCCCTCGACCTCCACCAGCACCTCGCGGGCCTGAGCCTCGCGGTGGTCGGCGATCAGGAAGCGCGGCGACTCCGGGATGGCCAGCGCCATCAGGCCGTACACCAGGGCCGGGATGGCCTCGACGCCGAGCATCCACTGCCAGGCCTGGATGCCGCCGAGGTGGCCGGTGGACTCGCCGCCTGCGGCCTGGTTGAGCGCCCAGTTGGCGAGCTGGGAGACGGTGATGCCGAGCACGATCGCCATCTGCTGGAAGGAGGCGAGCCGGCCGCGGTAGGCGGTGGGGGCGACCTCGGCGATGTAGGTGGGCGCGATCACCGAGGCGATGCCGATCGCGATGCCGCCGACCACGCGCCAGGCGGCCAGCGCCTCGATGTTCGGCGGGAACATCGAGCCGACGCCGCTGGCCGCGAACAGCGTGGCGGCGAGCAGCATCGTGCGCACCCGGCCGAGGTGGTCGGCCAGCCGCCCGGCGGCCACCGCGCCGACGGCCGAGCCGAGCAGGGCGATGGCGACCACGAAGGCGGTGGTGCCGTGGCCCACGGCGAAGTGCTTCTGGATGCCCGTCACCGCGCCGTTGATCACCGCGCTGTCGTAGCCGAACAGGAAGCCGCCCATGGCCGCGGCCGCGGAGATGAACACCACGTGCCCGAGGTGGGCCTCGCCGGAAGCTCGTTGACTGTGGACTGTGGGCACGCGCGCTCCCCGAGGTGGACGGGCCCGCACCTACGGCTGGGCAGGGCTCGTCTCACATTCGATCAGCGCGACGGCCGGCCTGCCCGAGTTGAGTGCCGATCGGGTGACCCGGGGTCAGTCGGCGGCGCGCGTCACGGCCGTGCGCCGTTGATGGCGCCGCAGCAGCTGGGTCCGGGCGGCGGCGTCCTGGTCGTACCGGAGGGCCGGGGCGCCTGAGCGCTCCGCGAGGCGCTCGGCGATCGCGTGCTGCGCCTCGGCGGGCTTCTTGTCGTCGTACTTGAACTTGGCCCGCACCTCGCACACCGTCAGCCGGAGCCCGCGCAGCCCCGGCAGCAGCCGGGCGAACTCGCCCTCGCCGGGGACCACCCGGACGTCCGGGGTCTCCGGCTGGAAGTGCGCCAGCTGACGGTTGAGGATCTCCGCCTTGTCCGCGGCGGACTCGACGACCTCGGCCGTGCAGTGGAAGTGGACCGAGGCGTAGTAGCTGGTGGGCGTGCCGGGCGCGCCGCGCCAGTGGCCGGGGGCGAAGGCGTAGCCGTCGGTGACCGCGAGGGTGACGTTCGGGTCGGCCCGGACGGCGGCCAGCAGCGGGTTGGGCGCGGCGAGGTGGAGCAGGATCTCGCCGCGCTCGGCGTCCAGCAGGAAGTGCGTCGGGACCAGCACCGGGCCCTCGTCGGGGCGGCCGTTGGCGGCGAGCAGGCCGAAGTCGCGGCCCTCGGCCAGCCAGGCGCGCCACTCGTCCTCGTCACCGCGGTCCCAGGACCTGATCAGCATCGGTGCGGCCCTTCTCAGCGGGGGTAGCCGTGCAGGTGCGCGGGCAGCGGGACGGACTCGTCGAACGGGACGGGGGTGCCGTGCACGGTGGTGACCGGGATCAGGCCGGACCAGTGCGGCAGGTCGGCGTCCTCGGGGTCGTCGTTGGCGCCGTCCTCGCGGGTCTTGGCCGAGACCTCGTCCAGCTCGAGCCGGATCACGGCGGTGGCGGCGAGTTCCTTGGCGTTGGCCGGGCGGATCTCGCCGGAGCGGCCGGGGATCGCGTGGTCGACCAGGGCGGCCAGCGCCATGTCCAGCTCCTCCGGGT
>NZ_JBHVVI010000180.1:0-13883 GCF_042883685.1 Kitasatospora sp. NPDC058190 | reverse complement strand
GGGAGGGCGACGAGCGCGGAGGAGCACGCGGTGTCGACGGTGACGGCCGGGCCCTCCAGCCCGAGGGTGTAGGCGATGCGGCCGGAGAGGACGCTGACGGCTCCGCCGGTGAGGAGGTGGCCCTCGGTCTCCTCGGTCCGGCGGGCGAGGGAGCCGTAGTCGGTGTCGGCGCCGCCGATGAACACGCCGGTGTCGCTGCCGCGCAGGGCGGCGGGGGCGATGCGGGCGCGTTCGATGGCCTCCCAGGCGGATTCGAGGAGGAGCCGCTGCTGCGGGTCCATGGCGAGGGCCTCGCGGGGGGCGATGCCGAACAGCTCGGCGTCGAAGTCGGCGACGCCGTCGAGGAACCCGCCGTGGCGCACGTAGCTCTTGCCGGGGGTGCCGGGGGTGGGGTCGTAGAGGCCCTGGGTGTCCCATCCGCGGTCCTCCGGGAGGTCGCCGATGGCGTCGGCGCCGTCGGCGACGAGCCGCCAGAGGTCCTCCGGGGTGCGGACGCCGCCGGGGTAGCGGCAGGCCATCCCGATGATCGCGATCGGCTCGGTGTCCCTCGCCTCGACGGACTCCAGGCGCTGCCTCGTGCGCCGCAGGTCCGCGGTGACCTTCTTGAGGTAGTCGCGGAGCTTGTCCTCGGAGGTGCTGGCCATGGGTGGGAATCCTCGCAGTTCGGAAGGGTCGTACGGGTCCGTGGGACGGCCCCGGGGCGGACGGCCCCGGGGCCGGTCCTCAGGCGAGTCCGAGCTCGCGGTCGATCAGGTCGAACATCTCGTCGTCCGTGGTGTCGTCGAGCGCGTCGTCCGGCCCGTCGGCGGCCGCGGGCGACTCGGTCGCGTCGCCGTCGAGCCGCCACTGGAGGCTCTTGAGACGGGCGAGGAGGCGGGTGCGGGAGTCGGCGTCCAGTTCGGTGGCGCCGAGCGCGCTCTCCAGCTCGTCGAGTTCGGCGAAGACGGGCCGGGCGGGCGCCGCGGTGTCGGTGGGCGCGCCGACCAGGTCGCGCAGGCGCCCGGCGAGGGCGGTGGGTGACGGGTGGTCGAAGATCGTCGTGGTGGGCAGCCGCAGGCCGAGTTCGGCGTTGAGGCGGTTGCGCAGCTCGACGGCGGTCAGGGAGGACATGCCGAGGTCGAGGAAGCCGCGCTCGGGTTCGACGGCCTGAGGCGAACCGTGGCCCAGGACGGCGGCGAGGTGTCCGACGACGACGTCCAGCAGCAGCTTCTCCTGCTGGGCGGCGGCGAGGCCGGGCAGCCGGTCCAGGACGCCCCGCTCATTGGTCGCCGTACTCCCGGCCGGGGCTGCGGCCGTGCGCCGGACGGCGCGGCGGGGCGTGAGCTCGGCGAAGAGCGGCGGAGCCCCGGCCGTGGCGAGGGCGTGCCGGTCGAGCCGGATCGGGGCCAGGTGCGGTCGGTCGACTCCGCTCGCGGCGTCGAGCAGGGCGAGGCCCTGGACGGCCGTGAGCGGCAGCATGCCGGAGCGCGCGAAGCGGGCGATGTCCACGGCGTCCAGCGTGGACGTCATTCCACTCGATTCTCCCCAGTATCCCCACCCGAGGGAGACGGCCGGGCGGCCTTCGGCGCGGCGGCGGTGGGCGAGGGCGTCGAGGAAGGCGTTGGCGGCGGCGTAGTTGGCCTGGCCGGGGCCGCCGGCCGTGGCGGCGAAGGAGGAGAACAGGACGAAGGCGGAGAGGTCGAGGTGACTGGTCGCCTCGTGGAGGTTCCACCCGGCGTCGACCTTCGGGCGCAGCACCTCGGTGAGCTGGTCGTCCGTCAGGCTTTCGAGTAGTCCGTCGTGCAGGACGCCGGCGGCGTGGACGACGCCGGTGAGCGGGTGCTCGGCGGGGACGGTGGCGAGGAGCGCGTCGAGGGCGGAGCGGTCGGCGGTGTCGCAGGCGGCGACGCGGGCGTCGGCACCGAGGGCCGCGAGGTCGGCGAGGAGTTCGGCGGCGCCGGGGGCGTCGGGGCCTCGGCGGCCGGTGAGCAGGAGGTGGCGGACGCCGTGTTCGGTGACGAGGTGGCGGGCGACGAGGGCGCCGAGGGTGCCGGTGCCGCCGGTGATCAGGACGGTGCCCGCGGGGTTCCAGGACCACGCTCGACCTTCCCCGGAGGCCAGGGGGCGCAGCCGGGGTGCCGTCACCTCGCCGCCGCGGACGGCCAGGCGCGGCTCGTCGGGGACGGCGAGGGCGGTGGGCAGGGCGGCGTCGGAGGCCGGGTCGCCGTCGAGGTCGACGAGGAGGAAGCGGCCGGGGTTCTCGGACTGGGCGGAGCGGATGAGTCCGTGGGCCGCCGCCTGGGCGAGGACGGTGACGTCGGTGGCGGGGGTCGCGGCCTCGGCGCCGTGGGTGAGCAGGGCGAGGCGGGCGTCGGCGAGCCGGGGCTCGCCGAGCCAGGCGCGGGCGAGGCCGTGGGCGGCCCGGACGGCGCGGTGCGCGGAGGTGACGGGGTCGCCGTCGTCGGTGGCGGTGAGGCGGTGGACGACGGTGACGGGTGCGGGTTCTCCGGCGTCGAGGGCGGCGGTGAGGTCGGCGAGGTCGGCGTGGGCGCGGGCGCCGAGGGCGGCGGCGAGCGCGTCGTCGCCGAGGACGGCCGTGTCCCCGAGGTCGGCGCCGAAGACGGGGATCCACTCGACCGCGTGGAGCGGGTCGGCCGCCGGGGCGAGGTGCTCGGCCGCGATCGGGCGGACGGTGACGGCCTCGGCGGTGAGCACGGGGGCGCCGTCGGCGTCGGCGGCGGTGAGCGCGTGGCTGCCGCCGGCGGCCGGGGCGAGCCGGACGCGGAGCAGGGCGGCGCCGGTGGCGTGAATGGTGACGCCGTGCCAGTCGGCGGGCTGGGCGGGGTCGGTGCCGCCCGGGAGGGCGGCGAGCAGGGACTGGAGCAGCCCGGGGTGGACGCGGAAGCCGGCCGTCTCGGTGCGGTGCTCCTCGGGCAGGGCGACCTCCGCGAACAACTCGTCGCCGCGCTGCCAGCGCGCGACGACGGTGCGGAAGCGCTCGCCGTACTCGGTGGCGTCCGGTTCGGCGGCCAGTGCGTGGGCACCGGCGGGGGGCCATTCGGTCAGGGCCGCGCCGTCGGCGCCGCCGGTCGTCAGAGTGCCGGTGGTCAGAGTGCCGTTGGTCAGGGTGCCGGTGGCGTGGCGGGTCCACGGGGTGTCGTCGGGCGCGCCGGTCGGGCGGGCGTGGACGGTGAGGGCCCGTCGGCCGTCGGCGTCGGCGGGTCCCGCGGCGAGCTGGATGTCGACGGTGCCGTGGTCGGGCAGGGTCAGCGGGGTGAGCTCGGTGAGCTCGGCGACGGTCGGGCAGCCCGCCTCGTCGCCGGCCCGCACGGCCCAGTCGAGCAGCGCGGTGCCCGGCACGACGGCGGTACCGCGCACCCGGTGGTCGGCCGTCCACGGGTGCGTCGTGGTGCCGATCCGGCCGGTGAGCAGCACGGTGTCGGCGTCCGCGAGGCGGACGGCGCGGTCCAGCCCGCAGGGTTCGAGGGGCGTGCCGGTGCGGGCGGCGTCCTGGGCGAGCCAGTAGCGGCGGCGTTGGAAGGCGTAGGTGGGCAGGTCGACGGGTCGGCCGCCGGCGAGGGCGGGGCGCCAGTCGATCCGCACGCCGCGCACGTGGGCCTCGGCGAGGGAGGTCAGCAGCCGGGCCGGGCCGCCGTCCTCGCGCCGGACGGTGCCGAGCACGACGGCCTGGGCGCCCGCGTCGGCCGCGGTGTCCTCGACGGCCATGGCGAGCACGGGGTGCGGGCTGCATTCGAGGAAGGCGTCGTGGCCCTGGGCGAGCAGGGCGCGGACGGACTCCTCCAGGCGGACGGTCCGCCGCAGGTTCCGGTACCAGTAGCCGGCGTCGAGCGGGGTGTCGCCGAGCCAGTCGGCGGTGACGGTGGAGAAGAACGGGATGCGGGCCTCGCTCGTGGTCAGTGCGGCGAGTTCGGTGCGGAGGGTCTCCTCGATCCGCTCGACCTGGGCGGAGTGGGAGGCGTAGTCGACGGGGATGCGCTTGGCCCGGACGCCGTCGCGGGCGCAGCCGGTCAGGAGGTCGTCGAGGGCGGCGCTCTCGCCGGAGACGACGACGCCGGACGGGCCGTTGGCGGCGGCCACCGAGATCCGGCCGCCGTAGGGCTCGATGCGGGCGAGGACGTCGGCGTGGGACTGCGGCACCGACACCATGCCGCCGTGACCGGAGAGGCCGCGGGCGATGGCCTGGCTGCGCAGGGCGACGACCTTCGCGCCGTCCTCCAGGGAGAGAGCGCCGGCCACGCAGGCGGCGGCGATCTCGCCCTGGGAGTGGCCGAGGACGGCGGCGGGGGTGACGCCGTGGGCCTGCCAGCAGGCGGCGAGCGCGATCATGGTGGCCCACAGGGCGGGCTGGGCGACGTCGACGCGGTCGAGTGACGGCGCTTCGGCTTCGCCGCGCAGGACGGCTTCGAGGGACCAGTCCGTCCAGGGGGCGAGGGCCTGTCCGCAGGCGGCGATCCGATCGGCGAACTCCGGTGAGGCGTCGAGCAGCTCGGCGCCCATGCCGGCCCACTGGGAGCCCTGGCCGGGGAAGACGAGGACGACCCGGCGGTCGCGCCCGCCTCCGTGCCGGCCGGTGACGACGCCCGGGGCGGGCGTTCCGTCGGCGAGCGCGGCGAGGCCGGCCCGCAGGTCCTCGGTGCCCGTGCCGACGACGGCGGCGCGGTGCTCCAGCAGGGCGCGGCCGGTGGCGAGGGAGTGGGCGAGGTCGAGCGGCGCGGCGGCGCTGACGTCGAGGTGGTCGAGCAGCGCGCGGGCCTGGCCGCGCAGGGCCTCGGCGCTGCGGGCGGAGAGCAGCCAGGGCAGGGCGGGGCGCTCGGTCGTGGGGGCGGCCTGGGGCTCCTGGTCCGGGGCCTGTTCGAGGATCACGTGGGCGTTGGTGCCGCTGAGGCCGAAGGAGGAGACGCCGGCGCGGCGGGGCCGTCCGGTGGCGGGCCAGTCGCGGGCCTCGGTGAGCAGGTCGACGGCGCCCTGCGTCCAGTCGACGTGCGTGGTGGGCCGGTCGATGTGGAGGCTCTGCGGGAGGGCGGCATGCCGCAGGGCGAGGACGGTGCGCATGACGCCGGCGACGCCCGCGGCGGCCTGGGTGTGGCCGAGGTTGGACTTCACCGAGCCGACGAGGAGCGGGTGTTCACGCTCCTGGCCGTAGGTGGCGAGGAGCGCCTGGGCCTCGATCGGGTCGCCGAGGCGGGTGCCGGTGCCGTGTGCCTCGACGGCGTCGACCTCGGCGGGCGTCAGGCCGGCGTCGGCCAGGGCGGCCCGGATCACGCGCTGCTGGGAGGGGCCGTTCGGGGCGCTGAGCCCGTTGCTGGCACCGTCCTGGTTGACGGCCGAGCCGCGCACGACGGCGAGGACGGGGTGCCCGTTGCGCCGCGCGTCCGAGAGCCGCTCGACCAGCAGCACGCCGACGCCCTCGGAGAAGCCGGTGCCGTCGGCGGCGTCGGCGAAGGGCTTGCAGCGGCCGTCGGCGGCCAGGCCTCGCTGGCGGGCGAAGTCGACCGGGATCATCGGCGTCGACATCACGGTGACGCCGCCCGCGAGGGCGAGCGCGCACTCGCCGCCGCGCAGCGCGCGGACCGCGAGGTGGAGCGCCACCAGGGACGACGAGCAGGCGGTGTCGACGGTGACCGCCGGACCCTCCAGGCCGAGGGTGTAGGCGACCCGGCCGGAGATCACGCTCGCGGCGTTGCCGGTGCTGACGTACGGCGCGGCCTCCTCGGGGATGCGGGCGACCCGGTCGAGGTAGTCGCTGGAGGACAGGCCGGCGAAGACGCCGGTGCGGCTACCGCGCACCGTGCCGGGGTCGATGCCGGCGCGTTCCAGGGCCTCCCACGAGGTCTCCAGGAGGAGCCGCTGCTGCGGGTCCATCGCGAGGGCCTCGTTGGGGCTGACGCCGAAGAAGGCGGCGTCGAAGCCGGCGGCGTCGGCGAGGAAGCCGCCCTCGCGGGTGCGGGAGGAGTCGGGGTGGTCGGGGATGCCGTCGTAGAGGCGGTCGAGGTCCCAGCCGCGGTCGGCGGGGAACGGGGCGATGGCGTCGGTGCCGGCGGACAGCAGGGTCCACAGGTCGTCGGGGGTCGCGACGCCGCCGGGGAAGCGGCAGGCCATGCCGACGATCGCGATCGGCTCGTCGGCGGCCTGGAGGGCCGCACCGGTCGCGGTCGCCCCGCCGGTGCCGGTGAGGCCGTCGGCCAGGTGCCCGGCGAGGGCCCCCGGAGTGGGGTGGTCGAACACGAGGGTCGCGGGCAGCCGCAGGCCGGTCGCGGTGTTGAGGCGGTTGCGCAGTTCCACGGCGGTCAGGGAGTCGAGGCCGAGGTCGCGGAACGGCCGCGTGGCGTGGACCTGGTCGGCTGAGGAGTGGCCGAGGACGGCCGCGGTGCAGCCGCTCACCAGGTCGAGCAGCGCCGCGGTGCGGTCGGCCGCGGTGAGCCCGGCGAGGCGGGCACGCAGCCCGTCGGCGGCCTGGGCGCCCTGCGCGGTGCGGCGCGCCGGGGTACGGACCAGGGACCGCAGCAGGGCGGGGAGTTCCGCCGCGCCGCGCGAGCGCAGGGCGGCGGTGTCGAGGCGGACCGGGACCAGGAGGGCGCGGTGGTCGGCGAGGGCGGCGTCGAACAGGGCGAGGCCGTCCGGGGTGCTGAGGGTGAGCGCGCCGGACTGCTCGGCGCGGGCCCGGTCGGTGGCGCCGAGGTGGGCGGTCATGGTGCTGGCCTGTGCCCACAGGCCCCAGGCGAGGGCGGTGGTGGGCAGGCCCGCGACGCGGCGGTGCTGGGCGAGGGCGTCGAGCCAGGCGTTGGCGGCGGCGTAGTTGCCCTGGCCGGGCGCGCCGAAGACGCCGGCGGCGGAGGAGAACAGGACGAGGTCGGCGAGGTCGAGTCCGCGGGTGAGCTCGTGCAGGTGGCGGGCGGCGTCGGCCTTGGGGCGCAGTACGGCGGCGAGCCGGTCGGCCGTCAGGCCTTCGACCACGCCGTCGTCGAGGACGCCGGCCGCGTGGACGACGGCGGTGAGCGGGTGCTCGGCGGGCACGGCGGCCAGCAGGGCGGCCAGGGCGTCGCGGTCGGCGGTGTCGCAGGCGGAGACGGTGACCTCGGCGCCGAGGGCGGTCAGCTCCTCGGCGAGGGCCGCCGCGCCGGGGGCGTCGGGGCCGGTGCGGCCGGCGAGCAGGAGGTGCCGCACGCCGCGCGCCGTGACCAGGTGGCGGGCGAGTTCGGCGCCGAGGGTACCGGTGCCGCCGGTGATCAGGACGCTGCCGTCGGCGTCCCAGGGGCGCGGGACGGTGAGCACGATCTTGCCGGTGTGCCGGGCCTGGGCCATGTACCGGAAGGCCTCGCGGGCGCGGGTGACGTCCCAGCAGGTGAGCGGGAGGGGGCGCAGCGCGCCCCGTTCGAACAGCTCGACCAGGTCGGCGAGCATCTCGCCGATCCGCTCGGGCCCGGCCTCCTGGAGGACGAAGGCCCGGTAGCGGGCGCCGTCGTGGGCGGCGGCGACCTCGGCGGGGTCGCGGACGTCGGTGCGGCCCATCTCGATCAGCCGTCCGCCGGGCGCGAGCAGGCGCAGCGAGGCGTCGACGTACTCCCCCGCAAGGGAGTTGAGGACGACGTCCACGCCGTCGCCGCCGGTGGCGGTGCGGAAGCGCTCCTCGAAGTCGAGGGTGCGGGAGGAGGCGATGGCGGTGTCGGGCAGCCCGTCCGCGCGCAGCAGGTGCTGCTTGGCCTCGCTCGCGGTGCCGTAGACCTCGGCGCCCCAGAGGCGGCCGAGCTGGGTGGCGGCCATGCCGACGCCGCCGGTCGCGGCGTGGACGAGGAGGCGTTCGCCGGCCTGGAGGTCCGCGAGGTCGCGCAGGGCGTAGTAGGCGGTGAGGAAGACGACGGGGACCGAGGCGGCCTGGGCGAAGGTCCAGCCCTGCGGGACGCGGGCGAGCAGGCGGTGATCGGTGACGGCGAGCGGGCCGAACCCGCCCGGGACCATGCCCATCACGCGGTCGCCGACGGCGAGTCCGGTGACGCCGGGGCCGAGTTCGCGCACGACGCCGACCGCCTCGGAGCCGAGGAAGCGGGCGCCGCCCGGGTACATGTCGAGGGCGTTGAGGACGTCGCGGAAGTTGAGGCCGGCGGCCCGGATCTCGATGCGGACCTCGCCCTCGGCGAGCGGCGCGGCCGCGTCGGGGCTCGGCAGGAGTTCGAGGTTGTCGACGGTGCCCTTGGTGCGGATGTCGAGGCGCCACGGACCGTCGGGCACGGGCAGCGGCTCGGCCGTGTGGGCGCGGGCCAGGCGGGGGGCGTGGGCGGTGCCGTGGCGCAGGGCGAGCCGGGGTTCCCCGGTGGCCAGCGCGGCGGGCAGAGCGCGCCAGGAGACCGGGTCGTCGTCCAGGTCGGCGAGGACGATGCGGCCGGGGTGCTCGCTCTGGGCGGAGCGGACCAGGCCGTGGACGGCGGCGGCGGGCAGGTCGTGGACGTCCTCGGCGGGGTCGGCGGCGACCGCGCGGCGGGTGGTCACGAGCAGGGTGGCGTCGGGGCGGTCGTCGGCGAGCCACGTCCGGAGGACGGCGAGGGCGTGGTCGAGGGCGTCGAGTGGCTCGTCGCCGCTGAGTTCGACGAGCGTGACGTCCGCGTCGGCGCCGAGGGTGACGCCCGCCTCGGCGAGGGCCGCCGCGTGGGCGGGCGGCTCGCCGAGGACGGTCCAGCGGGCGGGGGCCGGCCCGGGCTCGGGGAGGGTCAGGGCCGGCCAGTCCAGGTGGAAGAGCGCCTCGCGCGCCACCCGGGCGTCCGGGTCGAGGGCGCCCTCGGCGAGCGGGCGCACGGCCAGCGCCTCGATGGCGGCCACCGGGCGGCCGGTCGGGTCGGACATCGTGACGGACACCGTGTCGGGCCCGGCCGGGGTGAGCGTCACTCGCAGCGCGGTGGCCCCGGCGGCGTGGAGCGTGACGCCGGTCCAGGCGAACGGCAGCCCGGGGCGGCCCGCCAGCGGGCCGAGCCCGGCCGGGTGCAGGGCGGCGTCGAGGAGGGCGGGGTGCAGGCCGTAGCGGGCGGCCTCGGCGCGGGCCGGCGCGGGCAGCTCGACCTCGGCGTGGACGGCGGAGCCGAGGCGCCAGGCCGCGCGGACGCCCTGGAACACCGGGCCGTAGCCGTAGCCCTGCTCGCGCAGGCCCGGGTAGAAGCCGCCGACGTCGATCGGCTCGGCGCCGGCGGGCGGCCAGGCGGCGGACCCCGGCGCGGGCTCGGCCCCGGCGGGGACGACGCTGCCGTCGGCGTGCCGGGTCCAGCCCTCGGGCGCGTCCGCGTCGGCCGGGCGGGTGTGCAGGGCGACCGGGCGCCGGCCCGTGTCGTCCGGGGCGCCGACCTCGATCTGCACCTGGAGCGCACCGCGCTCGGGCAGCAGGACGGGCGCGTGCAGGGTCAGTTCCTCGATGCGCCCGCAGCCGAGCTCGTCGCCGGCCCGGACGACCGCCTCGACCAGCGCGGCGCCGGGCACCACGACGGTACCCGCGACGGCGTGGTCGGCGAGCCACGGGTGGGTGTGCAGCGACCAGCGGGCGGTGGCCACCAGCCCGCCGCCCTGGGCGAGTTCGACGGCGGCGCCGAGCAGCGGGTGCTCCGGCGCGGCCAGCCCCGCCGTGGTGACGTCGCCACCCGTCCCGCCCGGGCGCGGCCAGTAGCGCTGCCGCTGGAACGGGTACGTCGGCAGCTCATGGGCGCGCGCGCCGGTGCCGGCGAACAGGAGGTCCCAGTCCACCCGGGCGCCGTGGTTGCGCGCGTCGGCGAGGGCGAGCAGGAAGCGGCCGGGGCCGCCCTCGTCGCGGCGCAGCGTGCCGAGGGCGGCGGCGGGCAGGCCGCTGTCCTCGATCGTCTCCTGGACACCGGTGGTCACCACGGGGTGCGGGCTGACCTCGACGAACACCCGGTGGCCGGCGGCCAGCAGGGTGCGGGTGGCCTGCTCGAACTCCACGGTGTGGCGCAGGTTGCGGTACCAGTAGGCGGCGTCCAGCCCGGCGGTGTCGATCACGGCGCCGGTGACGGTCGAGCAGAACGGGACGTCGGCGCTGCGCGGGGTGATCGGCGCGAGGAGGTCGAGCAGTTCGTGCTCGATGCGCTCGACGTGCGCGGAGTGCGAGGCGTAGTCGACGGGGATGCGGCGGGCCCGCACACCGGTCCGCTCGCAGTCGGCGATCAGCTCCTCCAGGGCCTCGGGGTCGCCCGAGACCACCACCGAGCCGGGGCCGTTGACGGCGGCGACGGAGACGCGGTCGTCCCAGCGCATGAGGCGCTCGCGGACGGCGACGACCGGCTCGGCCACCGAGACCATGCCGCCGAGGCCCGCGAGCTGCCGGATCGCCCGGCTGCGCAGGGCGACGACTCGGGCGGCGTCGTCCAGCGACAGGGCGCCCGCCACACAGGCGGCGGCGATCTCGCCCTGCGAGTGGCCGAGCACGGCGGCCGGTTCGACGCCGTGCGCGCGCCACAGTTCGGCCAGCGACACCATGACGGCGAACAGCACGGGCTGCACGACGTCGACCCGGTCGAAGCCGGGCGCACCGGGCTCGCCGCGCAGGACGTCGGTTGCCGACCAGTCGGTGTACGGCTCCAGCGCCGCCGCGCACTCGGCGAAGCGCTGCGCGAACACCGGCGCGGTGTCGAGGAGTTCGACTGCCATGCCGGCCCACTGGGAGCCCTGGCCGGGGAACACGAAGACGGGAGCGCCCTCCCCCGCGGCCTGTCCTTCCAGGACGGCGGGGGTGGCGCGGCCTTCGGCGAGTGCGTCCAGGCCGTCCAGGAGCCCGGCCCGGTCGGGCGCGACGACGGCGGCCCGGTGCTCCAGGGCGGCGCGGGTCGTGACGAGCGAGCGGGCGACGTCGTCGAGGGCGGGCTCGGCGGCACGGACGTGGGCGGCGAGGCGGCGGGCCTGCTCGCGCACGGCCTCGGGGGTCCGGGCGGACAGCAGCCAGGGCAGCGGGCGGTCGGCGGCCGGGCGCTCGGGCAGCGGCTCGGGCGTGGGGGCCGCTTCGAGGATCACATGGGCGTTGGTGCCGCTGACGCCGAACGAGGACACGCCTGCGCGCGGCGGCCGTCCGGTCTCGGGCCAGGACCGGGCCTCGCTCAGCAGCTCGACGGCGCCGGCGGTCCAGTCGACCTGCGCGGTCGGCTCGTCGATGTGCAGGGACTTCGGGAGCTCGCCGTGCTGCATCGCGAGCACGGTCTTCATCACGCCGGCGACCCCGGCGGCGGCCTGGGTGTGGCCGAGGTTGGACTTCACCGAGCCCAGGAGCAGTGGGAGTTCGCGGTCCTGGCCGTAGGCGGCGAGGAGCGCCTGGGCCTCGATCGGGTCACCGAGGCGGGTGCCGGTGCCGTGTGCCTCGACGGCGTCGACCTCGGCGGGCGTCAGGCCGGCGTCGGCCAGGGCGGCCCGGATCACCCGCTGCTGGGACGGGCCGTTGGGCGCCGTCAGGCCGTTCGAGGCGCCGTCCTGGTTGACGGCGGAGCCGCGCACGACGGCGAGGACGGGATGCCCGTTGCGCCGCGCGTCCGAGAGCCGCTCGACCAGCAGCACGCCGACGCCCTCGGCCCAGCCCGTCCCGTCCGCGGCGGCGGCGAACGGCTTGCAGCGGCCGTCGGGGGCCAGGCCGCGCTGGCGCGAGAACTCGACGAACACCTGCGGCGTGGACATCACCGTCACGCCGCCCGCGAGCGCCAGCGAGCACTCACCGCGGCGCAGCGCCTGGGCGGCCAGGTGCAGGGCGACCAGCGAGGAGGAGCACGCCGTGTCGACGGTGACGGCCGGGCCCTCCAGACCGAGGGTGTAGGCGACGCGGCCGGAGATCACGCTCGCGGCGTTGCCCGTCATCACGTGCCCGGCCACGCCCTCCCGGGCCGGGTCCAGCAGCAGGTGGTAGTCCTGGAAGTTGGAGCCGACGAACACGCCCGTCCGCGAGCCGTGCAGCGCCCCGGCGTCGATGCCGGAGCGCTCGACGGCCTCCCAGACCGTCTCCAGCAGGAGCCGCTGCTGGGGGTCCATCGCGAGGGCCTCGCGCGGCGAGATCCCGAAGAAGGCGGCGTCGAAGTCGGCCGGGGCGGCGAGGAACGCGCCCTCGGCGACGTAGCTGGTGCCCTCGTGGTCAGGGTCCGGGTGGTGCAGGCGGTCGGTGTCCCAGCCCCGGTCGGCCGGGAACGGGCCCACCGCGTCGCGGCCCTCGGCGAGCAGGCGCCAGAGGTCCTCCGGCGACTCGATGCCGCCGGGGAAGCGGCAGGCCATCGCGACGATCGCGATCGGCTCGTCGGCGGCGGACGGCGCGACGGCGGGGGCCGCACTCACCGCCGTACCGGCCAGTTCCGAGCGCAGGTGCGCGGCGACGGCCGCCGGGGTCGGGTGGTCGAACAGCAAGGTCGCGGGCAGGCGCAGACCGGTCGCGGCGGTGAGGCGGTTGCGCAGTTCGACGGCGGTCAGCGAGTCGAAGCCGAGGTCCCGGAACGCCCTCGTCGCGTCGACGGTCGCGGTGGAGGCGTGCCCGAGGACGGCGGCGGCCTCGGTGCGGACGAGCTCCAGCAGCAGGCGCTCCTGCTCGTCGGCGGTGCGGCCACGCAGCTGATCGGCCAGCGGGGAGGTGCTGGTGTCCGTGGTCGTGGCGGGCGCGACCGCGCGACGGACCTCGGGCAGGTCGGCGATCAGCGCGCTCGGGCGGGCGGCGGTGAGCACGGGGGCGAGCGCGCTCCAGTCCACGTCCGCCACGGTGAGGCCGGAGGCATCCGCGAGCAGAGCCCGACGCAGCGCGGCGACCGCCCGCTCCGGGTCGATCGGGGCGAGCCCGCTGCGCCGCATGCGCCCGGTGAGGCCCGGGTGCTCCCCCGCCATGCCGCCGCCGGCCCACGGGCCCCAGGCGACGGAGGTGGCGGGCAGCCCGGCCGCGCGGCGGTGCTCGGCGAGGGCGTCGAGGTAGGCGTTCGCGGCGGCGTAGTTGGCCTGGCCGGGGTTGCCGAGGACGCCGGTGATCGAGGAGAACAGGACGAACAGGACGAGGTCGTGCCCGGCCGTCAGCTCGTGGAGGTTGCGGGCGGCGACGGCCTTGGCGCGGAGCACGGCGTCGAAGCGGTCGGCCGTGAGGCTCTCCAACACGCCGTCGTCGAGGACACCGGCGGCGTGGACGATACCGGTCACCGGGTGTTCGGCCAGCAGGGCGGCGAGCGCGTCGCGGTCGGCGACGTCGCACGCGGCGACGGTGACGCGGGCCCCGAGGGTAGCCAGCTCGTCGCTCAGCTCCCGCGCGCCGGGGGCCTCGGGGCCACGGCGGCCGACCAGGAGGAGGTGCTCGGCACCGGCGGCGGCCAGCCGGCGGGCGACGTGGGCACCGAGGGCGCCGGTGCCGCCGGTGATGAGGATGGTGCCCGCGGGAGCCGTCCAGCCGTCGGTGGTGGGCGTGTCGTCCGCCACGGGCGACGCCGGCAGGTGGCGGCGGGTCAGGCGGCGGGCGTAGGCGCCGGAGCCGCGCAGGGCGAGCTGGTCCTCGGCGGTCTGGGCGAGGAGGCCGGCCAGGCGGACGGCGGTGCGGGCGTCGGGGGCGGCGGGCAGGTCGATCAGACCGCCCCAGCGCTGCGGGTGCTCCAGTGCGGCCACCCGGCCGAGGCCCCACAGCTGCGCCTGCTCCGGCTCGCGCACCCGGTCGGCGCCCTCGGCCGCGACGGCGCCCCGGGTCAGGCACCAGAGCCGCGCCGGACCGCCGGCGGCCTCCAGGGCGCGCAGCAGCTCGACGGTCGCGGGCAGGTAACGGGGCACGAGGTGGTGGTCCGGGTGCGGGCGGCCGTCGGCGGCGAGGAAGGAGAGGACGCCGACGCACGGCTCGGCGCCGTCCGTGGTCAGCGCGTCCAGAGCCTCGGCCCCCGCCACGCGTTCGATCCGCAGGCCCCGGT
>NZ_JBHVVI010000179.1:0-13951 GCF_042883685.1 Kitasatospora sp. NPDC058190 | reverse complement strand
CCTGGACGGTGGTGCTGGCCACCGCCGAGGCGGGCGCCGAGGACGACTTCTTCGCCCACGGCGGCGACTCCATCCTTGCCGTACGGGTCACCGCCCGGCTCCGCGCGGCCTTCGGCCGCGCGGACCTCTCACCCCGGCTGCTGTTCACCCACCCCGTGCTGGCGGACCTGGCCGAAGCCCTCGGCGAGCCGGCCGGCTCCGCTCCCGCCGCCATCCCCGTCCTCGCGGACCCGGACGCCGAACCGCCGCTGTCCTACGCCCAGCAGCGGCTCTGGTTCCTCGACCGCTTCGAGCCGGGCAGCACCGAGTACACCACGCTGGCCGTGCTGCGCCTGCGCGGAGTGCTCGACCGCGCCGCGCTGGGCGCCGCGCTGGACGCCCTGGTCGAGCGGCACGAGGCGCTGCGGACCACCTTCGCCGAGCGGGACGGCCGGGCCCGACAGGTGGTGCGCCCGCCGCACCCGGTCGAGCTGCCCTGCGAGGACCTCGACCCGGCGGGCCTCGACGCGCTGCTGGAGCGGATCGCCGCCACCCCCTTCGACCTCGCCGCCGGGCCCCTGCTGCGGGCCCGGCTGGCCCGGTCGGCCGAGGACGAGCACGTGCTCGCGCTGGCGGTGCACCACATCGCCACCGACGGCTGGTCGATGCGGGTCCTGGGTCGTGACCTGGCCGAGCTGTACGCGGCGGCCCTGGGCGGCCGCCGCCCGGACCTGCCCGCACTGCCCGTGCGCTACACCGACTTCGCGGCCTGGCAGCGCGCCCGCACCGACCGGGCCGAGGCCGACCTCGCGTACTGGCGGCGGACCCTGGCCGGGCTGGCCCCGCTGGAGCTGCCCACCGACCGGCCACGCCCGGCGGTGCGAGGCCGGGACGGCGCCCTGGTCACCTTCACGCTGCCCGCCGAGTTGACCGCACGGCTGCGCGCGCGGGGCCGGGAGGCCGACGGCACCCTCTACACCGTGCTGCTGACGGCCTGTCAGGTACTGCTCGCCCGCTGGGCCGGGCAGCGGGACATCGCCGTCGGCACCGTGACCTCGGGCCGCGAGCACGGCGAACTCCACGATGTGGTCGGCATGTTCGTCAACACCCTGGTGCTGCGCGGCGAGGTCCGCCCGGAGTCGTCCTTCCGCGAGCTGCTGGCCGCCGCCCGGGCCACCGTCCTGGAGGCCCTCGGCCACCAGGAGGTGCCCTTCGAGCGCCTCGTGGACGAACTCCAGCCGGAGCGCGACACCAGCCGCACACCGCTGTTCCAGGTCATGGTGGCGCTGCACAACCTCGGCGCCGAAGTGCCGCGGCTGCCGGGCCTGGTGGTCGAGCCGGTCACCCCGCCGGTCCGGGGCGCCACCTTCGACCTCTCCTTCGACTTCGTCGAGGGCGACGGCGGCCTGACCGGCCACCTGGAGTACAACACCGGGCTGTTCGACCCGCGGACCGCCGAGAACCTGGCGGCCTGGCTGCGGACCCTGCTGGAGGCCGCGGCCGAGGACCCGACCACGGCCGTCGGCGACCTGCCCCTGATGACGGCCGCTCAGCGGCAGCAGGTGCTGGTGCGGGGGCGGGGCGAGCCGCTGCCCGCGGAGCCGGACACCACCTTCCCGGCCCTGTTCGAGGCTCAGGTCGCACGCACCCCGCACACCACCGCCCTGGTCGCCCGGGACGCCGTCCTCGACTACGCCGCCCTCAACGCCCGGGCCAACCGGCTCGCCCGCCACCTGGTCGCCCTCGGCGCGGGCCCGGAACAGCCGGTCGCGGTCCGGCTGCCGCGCACCTCGGACCTGCCGGTGGCGCTGTTCGCGGTGCTCAAGGCGGGCGCCGCCGTGCTCTTCGTCGACCCGGACCTGCCCGAGGAGCGGGCCGCCCTGCTGCTCGACGACGCCCGGCCGCGCACGGTGCTGACCGAGCGGACGCTGCGCGAGGTGCCCTGGGACGCGCTGCCCGACCACGACCTCACCGACGCCGACCGGACCTGCCCGCTGCTGCCCCAGCACACCGCCTACGTCGTCTTCACCTCCGGCTCGACCGGCCGGCCCAAGGGCGTGGCCGTCGAGCACCGGCAGCTGGTCAACCTCTGCCGGGACCACCGTGAGGAACTGGTCGCGCCGCACACCGCCGACGGCGGCCGGCTGCGGGTCGCGCTCAGCGCCTCCTTCTCCTTCGACACCAGCTGGGAGGGCCCGCTGCTGCTCGCGCTGGGCCAGGAACTCCACCTGATCGACGAGGACGTCCGGCTGGACCCCCAGGCGTTCCGCGCCCTGGTCGTCGAACGCCGACTGGACCTGGTCAACGTCACCCCCTCCTTCCTGCGCGAACTCACCGCCGCCGGACTGCTCGCGCCCGGTCCGCACCACCACCCCCGCCTGCTGCTGGTCGGCGGCGAGGCCCTGCCCGCCGCCACCTGGCGGGAGCTGTGCGCGGCGCACACCGACCTCGGCGTCACCGCCTACAACGTGTACGGGCCCACCGAGTGCACCGTCGACGCCACCTACGCCCGGTGCGCCGACCACCCCGGCCGCCCGGTCATCGGCCGCCCCGGCCGCAACCTGCGGGCCTACCTGCTCGACGGCGCCCTGCGGCCGGTCCCGCCCGGCATGCCGGGGGAGCTGTACCTGGCGGGCCCCCAAGTGGCCCGTGGCTACCTGAACCGGCCCGGGCTGACGGCCGCCCGCTTCCTCGCCGACCCCTTCGGCGCCCCGGGCACCCGGATGTACCGCACCGGCGACTCGGCCCGCTGGGACGCGAACGGGCAGCTGGAGTTCCTCGGCCGGGTCGACGAGCAGCTCAAGATCCGCGGCTTCCGGATCGAGCCCGGCGAGGTGGAGGCCGCCCTGCTGACCCACCCGGACCTCGCCGACTGCGCGGTCGCCGCCCGCGAGCACGCGGGCCGCACGATGCTCGTCGGCTACCCGGTGCCGGCCGGCGACCGGGTGCCGCCCGCCGACGAACTGCGGGCCTGGCTGCGGCGGACCCTGCCCGACCACCTGGTGCCCGCCGCGTTCGTCCCGCTGGCCCGCATCCCCCGCACCACCAGTGGCAAGACGGACCGGCGCGCGCTGCCCGCGCCGCCGAGCCGGCCCGACCGCGCCACCCCGTACGTCGCACCGCGTCCCGGCACCGAGCAGCGACTCGCCGCGATCTGGGCCCAGGTGCTGGGCGTGGAGCGGGTCGGCGCCCGGGACAACTTCTTCGCGCTCGGCGGCGACTCCATCCTCAGCATCCAGATCGTCTCCCGTGCCCGGGCCGCCGGGCTCGCGCTCACCGCCAAGGACGTCTTCCGGCACCAGAACATCGCCGAACTGGCGCTCAACGTCACGGAGTCGGTCGAGCGCCCGGACCCGGGCGAGAGCGCGCCCGGCGAGGCGCCGCTCACCCCGATCCAGCACTGGTACCTCGACGGCCGCCGCCCCGGCGACGCCCTGCGCTTCACCATGACCCAGCGCCTGGAACTCGCCCCCGGCACCGACCCGGAGGCCCTGCGCCAAGCCGTCCTGGCCCTCGTGGACCACCACGCCGCGCTGCGCACCCGCTTCCGCCACACCGAGGCCGGCTGGCGCCAGGAGGTGGCGGACCAGCGGCCGGAGGGCGTCCTCGGCCACCACGACGCGGTCGGCCTCGACGCCACCGCCCTCGAGGAGCGGGTGCAGCGGGCCACCGAGGAGGCCCAGCGCTCGCTCGACCCCGTCGAGGGCCGCACCGTGCGCGCCCTGCACTTCGACCGCGGCGGGCAGCTGCCCGGCCAACTCGTCCTCACCGTCCACCACCTGGCCGTGGACGGGGTCTCCTGGCGCATCCTGCTGGCCGACCTCGAAACGGCCTACCGCGCGGCCCGCACCGGAGCGCCGGTGGAACTGCCGTCGGCCGGCACCGCCTACGGCCACTGGGCCACCCGGCTGGAGCGGCACACCCGCGCCGGCGCCCTGGACGGCGACGCCGCCCACTGGACCGCCACCGGCACGGCCCCCGCGGGCCTGCCCGCCGGCCGGCCCGCCCCCAACACCCACGCCACCGCCGCCACCGTCACCGTCACGCTGGACGAGCGGACCACCGAGGCCCTGCTGCGCGACGTCCCCGAGGTCTACCGCACCCAGGTCAACGACGTCCTGCTCAGCGCCCTCGGCCGCACCCTGGCCCGCTGGTGCGAGCGGGACACCGTGCTGGTCGGGGTGGAGGGGCACGGCCGCGAGGACCTCTTCGAGGACCTGGACCTGTCCCGGACGGTCGGCTGGTTCACCGCCGAGTTCCCGCTCGCCCTGCACGTCGATCCCCAGGCCGGCTGGCACCACACCCTGCGCTCGGTCAAGGAGCAGCTGCGCGCCGTCCCGCTGCGCGGACTCAGCTACGGCGCGCTGCGCCACCTGCGGTCGGACAGCCTGCCGACCGGCCACGCCGCGCCGCAGGTCGGCTTCAACTACCACGGCCAGTGGGACGGCCGCGGCGGCGCCGACGGCCTGGTCCGCGGCCAGCTGCCCCCGGCCGGCCGCGACAGCGACCCGGACGAGCCCCGCCCCTACCTGCTGGAGGTCACCGGCGTCGTCCAGGACGGCCGCCTCGAACTGGGTTGGACCTACCCCACAGCCGTCTACGACGAGGCCCTCGTACGCGGCCTCGCCGAGCAGATGCGCGCCGCGCTGCGGGAGGTGGCGGAGCACTGCTCCCGCCCCGGGGCCGGCGGCCGCACCCCGTCGGACTTCCCGCTCGCCGGCCTCGACCAGGACCGGCTGGACCGGCTGGTCGGCGACGGGCGCGAGGTCGAGGACGTGCTGCCGCTGACCCCGCTGCAGTCCGGCATGCTCTTCCACGGGCTGGTGGACACCGACGGCGCCTACGTCGACCGGGTCGCGGTGCGGCTGGCCGGCGTCGCCGACCCGCGGGCCTTCGCCGACGCCTGGCAACGGGTCGCGGACCGCACCCCGGCACTGCGCTCCAGCGTGCGCTGGCGCGGCCTGCCACACCCCGTCCAGCTGGTCGCCCGCCGCGCCGTGCTGCCCGTCAGCCACCGGGACTGGCGCGAACTGGCGTCGGAGCAACGGGAGTCGGCGGCCGAGCGGCTGCTCGCCGAGGACCGCGCCGCCGGGCTGGACCTCTCCACCGCTCCGCTCACCCGGCTCACCCTGGCCGCGCTGCCAGGCGACGAGGTGCTGCTGCTGTGGTCCACCCACCACATCGTCCTGGACGGCTGGAGCACCGGGCAGCTGCTCACCGAGGTCTGCGAGGAGTACGCCGCGCTCACCGGCGGCCCCCAGGCTCCCCGGCCGGTCCGGCGGCCGTTCGCGGACTTCCTGGGCTGGCTGCGTGAGCAGGACCAGGACGCGGCCGAGGACCACTGGGCCGACGCCCTGGCCGGATTCACCGAACGGACCCCGCTGCCGTACGACCGCCCGCCGGTCCAGGCCCACCGCGCCCGGGCCACCGCCGCCGTCCACCGCGAACTGGACGAGGCGCTGTCCCGCCGGCTGCGGGAGAACGCCGCCGCGGCCGGACTGACCGTCAACACCGTGGTGGAGGGCGCCTGGGCCCTGCTGCTGGCGCGCTACGGCGGTGGCGACGACGTGGTCTTCGGTACCACCGTGTCCGGGCGCCCGGCCGAACTGCCCGGCGTGGAGTCGATGATCGGCCTGTTCATCAACACCGTGCCGACCAGGGTGCGGACACCTTCCGGCGATGTGCTGCCCTGGCTGCGGGACCTGCAGGAGCGGCAGAGCGACGGCCGTCGCCACGACCACCTGGCGCTGTCCCGGATCCAGGCGCTGAGTGAACTGCCCGCCGGGGAGGCGCTGTTCGACAGCATGCTGGTCTTCGAGAACTATCCCGTCGACGAGTCGGCCGCGGCCAGGACCGGCGTCCGGGTGGTCGAGGTGCGCGCCGACGACGCCACCACCTTCCCCTGGTGCCTGCGCGCCCACCTGACCGAGCGGCTCGGCTTCGACCTGGCCTACGACCCCGGGCTGTTCGACCACCGGACGGCCCAGGACGCGGCGGACCGCCTGGCCCGCCTGCTCGGCGCCCTCGCCGAGGGCCTCGCGGGCGCCATCGACGACCTGGACCCGCTCACCCCGGCCGACCGGCAGCTGCTGGCCGCCTGGCACCCCACCGCCCGTCCGGCGGCGCCCGGCAGCCCGCTGACGCGCTTCGCCGAGCAGGCCCGGCGCACCCCCGACGCGCCCGCGGTGCGCGACGGCGCCCGCGAACTGACCTACCGCGAGCTCGACCACTGGTCGGACCGGGTGGCCGCCCGGCTGCTGGCCGAGGGCCTGGCGCCCGAGGCCCGGGTGGCGCTGCCGATGGACCGCTCGGCCGAACTCGTCGTCGCCCAACTGGCCGTCCTCAAGGCGGGCGGCGCCTACCTGCCGGTCGACCAGCGGGCCCCCGAGGAACGCCGCCGCGCCCTGCTCGCCCGGGCCGGCGCCGCCCGCCGGCTCACCGCCGAGCAGGTCGCCGCCGCCCGCGAGGAGGCGGCCGGGTCGGCGCCGGCCCTGACGCCGGCCGACCCCGACCGGCTGGCCTACGTGATGTTCACCTCCGGATCCACCGGGGAGCCCAAGGCCGTCGCGGTACGGCACCGCGACGTGGCCTCGCTCGCCACCGACAGCCGCTTCGCCGACGGCCGGTGCGAGCGGGTCCTGCTGCACTCTCCGGTGGCCTTCGACGCCGCCACCTTCGAGGTCTGGGCACCGCTGCTGAACGGCGGCTGCGTGCTCGTCGCCCCCGACGGGCCGGTGGACGCCGCGCTGCTGCGCAGGCTCGCCGGGGCCGACGGGCCGACCGCGCTCTGGCTCACCGCCGGACTCTTCCGGCTGCTCGCCCAGGACGCGCCGGACTGCTTCGCGGGCCTGCGGACGCTGTGGACCGGCGGGGACACGGTGCCCGCCGCCGCGGTCCGCCGGGTCCTGGCGGCCTGCCCCGGGCTGACCGTGGTGGACGGCTACGGGCCCACCGAGACCACCACCTTCGCCACCTCCTTCGCCCTCACCGAGGCGGCGGCGGTGCCCGACACCGTGCCCATCGGCCGCCCCCTGGACGACCGGCGGGTCCACGTCCTCGACCGGCGCCTGCGGCCCGTCCCGCCGGGCTGCGCGGGCGAACTGTACGTGGCCGGCGAGGGCGTGGCCCGCGGCTACCTGGGCCGGCCCGGCGAGACCGCGGCCCGCTTCCTCGCCGACCCGGCCGGCCCGCCCGGTGCCCGGATGTACCGCACCGGCGACCTGGCCAGGCGGCGGCCGGACGGCGCCGTCGAATTCCTCGGCCGCGCCGACGACCAGGTGAAGATCCGCGGCTTCCGGGTCGAACCCGGAGAGGTGGAGGCCGCGCTCGCGGCCCACCCGCGGGTCGCCGACGTCGCCGTGGCCGTCCGCGAGGACCACTCCGGCGCCAAGCGGCTGGTCGCCTACGTGGTCGGCCCGGCCGGAGCCGACCCGGAGGACCTGCGCGCCTTCGCCGCCCGCACACTGCCCGACTACCTCGTCCCCGCCGCCTTCGTCCCGCTCCCCGCCCTCCCGCTGAGCCGCAACGGCAAGGTCGACCGGCGCGCCCTCCCGGCGCCGGACCGGGAGCACGGCACCGGACACCGCGAGCGGGTCGAGCCGCGCACCGAGGCCGAGCGCCGCGTCGCCGAGGTCTTCGGGGAGGTCCTGGACACCCCGCCGCCCGGCGTGCGGGACGGCTTCTTCGAACTGGGCGGCGACTCCATCCTCAGCATCCGGCTCGCCGCCCGCCTGGCCGAGGCCTTCGACGCCGACCTCACCCCCCGGGCGGTGTTCGACCACCCCACCCCGGCCGGCCTGGCCCGGCTGCTCACCGAGGCCCAGGGCCGCCAGGGCCGCCCGGCCGTCGTCCCGGTCGCCCGGGACGGCGCGGCGCCGATGTCGTACGCCCAGCAACGCCTCTGGTTCCTGGAGGAGTTCGCCCCCGGCGGCGCCGAGTACGTGACCGCGCTGGCGCTGCGCCTGCGCGGCGCACTGGACACCGGCGCCCTCGGCGCGGCCCTGCACGCCCTGACGGCCCGCCACGAGTCGCTGCGCACCACCTTCGACAGCGTCGACGGCCATGGCGTCCAGCTGGTCCACCCGCCACGCGAGGTGCCGATGGACCTGCACGACCTGTCCGAACTGCCGGAACAGGAGCGGGAGTCGGCGCTGCGCGGGCTGCTCGCCGCCGAACGCGCCCGCCCCTTCGACCTGCGCCGCGGACCGCTGCTGCGCACCGGCCTGGTCAGGCTGGCGGACGACGACCACGTGCTGGCCCTGACCCTGCACCACATCGTCACCGACGGCTGGTCGACCGCCGTCCTGCTCACCGACCTGGCCCACCTCTACCGCGCCGAACTCGACCCGGGGGAGACCGGGCCGGCGCCGTTGCCGGTGCATTACGCCGACTACGCGCACTGGCAGCGCGCCGCCGTCGACCCCGGCGACGGCCAACTCGCCTACTGGGCCGGGCAACTGGCCGGCGTCGAGCCGCTGCGCCTGCCCGTCGACCGGCCCCGGCCCGCGGTGCGCACCAGCAACGGGGCCACCGCCCGGGTGGACCTGCCCGCCGACACGGCCCGCCGGCTGGCCCGGGTCGGCCGGGACCGGGGCGCCACCCTGTTCACCACTCTGGTCGCCGCCGCCCAGGCCTACCTCGCCCGGCTCAGCGGCGACCAGGACATCGCCGTCGGCACCGTCACCTCCGGGCGCGACCGGCCCGAGACCCAGGACCTCGTCGGCTTCTTCGTCAACACCCTGGTGCTGCGCTCCCGGGTCGAACCCCGGCAGCCCTTCACCGACTTCCTCGGCGAGGTGCGGCGGACCGTCCTGGACGCCTTCGCCCACCAGGACGTGCCGTTCGAGCGCGTGGTGGACGAGCTGCAGCCGGTGCGCGACACCAGCCGCAGCCCGCTCTTCCAGGTCCTGGTCGTCCTGCAGAACACCCCCTCGGTCGACCTCGACCTGCCGGGCCTCGCCGTGACGGACGTCGAGAGCGAGTCCACCCAGGCGGCCTTCGACCTCGTGCTCGAGTTCGCCGAGACGGACTCCGGCGCGCTGCACGGCCTGCTCACCTACAACACCGACCTGTTCGACCCCACCACGGCCGAGCGGATGGCCGACCAACTCGGCACCCTGCTGACCGCCCTCGCCCAGGACCCGGCGCTTCCCGTCGGCGCGCTGCCGCTGGCCGGTGCGGACGAACTCGCCGCCGAGCTCGACCGGGCGCGCGGCACCTTCCGTCCGGTGCCCGAGGCGACCCTCGCCGAACTGTTCGAGCGTCAGGCCGCCCGCACCCCCGACGCCCCGGCACTGCTCGACGGCGAACGGGAACTGAGCTACGCCGAGGTGGACCGGACGGCCAACCGGCTCGCCCACCAGCTCATCCGGAGCGGCGTCGGACCGGAGCGGCTGGTTGCCCTCGCCCTGCCCCGCGGCGCGGCCGCGGTGGTCGCGCAGCTCGCCGTCGCCAAGGCCGGCGCCGCCTTCCTCCCGGTGGACCCGGACTACCCGGCGCCGCGGCGGGAGTTCATGACGCGCGACGCCGGTGCCACCGTGCTGCTCGACGACCCGGCCGGGGTGTGGACGGCGGACGGGCCGCAGACCCCGCCCACCGACGCCGACCGCACCCGCCCGCTCAGCCCCGGACACCCGGCGTACGTCATCTACACCTCCGGGTCGACCGGGACGCCCAAGGGCGTGCTGGTGACCCACCGCGGACTCGCCGCCTTCGCCGCGGCCGCGGCCGAGCAGTACGCCGTAGGCCCGGGCGACCGGGTGCTCCAGTTCGCCTCACCCAGCTTCGACGCCTCCGTGCTGGAAGTGTGCGTCTCCCTGCTCAGCGGGGCCGCGCTGGTCACCGGGGAGGAGGGGCCGCTGGTCGGCGAGCGGCTGGCCGAGGTCCTGGCCGGGCGGCGGATCAGCCACACCCTGATCCCACCGGCGGCCCTGGCCACCGTGGACCCGGAGACGGCCGACGCGCTACCCGCCCTGCGCACCCTGATCGTCGGCGCCGAGGCCTGCCCGGCCGACCTGGTCGACACCTGGGCCCCCGGCCGCCGGATGGTCAACTCCTACGGCCCGACCGAGGCCACGGTGGTCGCCACCTGGACCGGCCCGCTGACAGCGGACACCGGCACCCCCGCGATCGGCCGCCCCAGCGGCGCCACCCGCGCCTACGTCCTGGACACCGCCCTGCGGCCCGTACCGCCCGGCGTGACCGGCGAGCTCTACCTGGCCGGACCAGGCCTCGCCCGAGGCTACCTCGGCCGCCCGGGGCTGACCGCCGGGCGCTTCCTCGCCGACCCGTACGGCGCGCCGGGCGAACGCATGTACCGCACCGGCGACCTCGCCCGCCGCGGCGCCGACGGCCAGCTGCGGTTCGCCGGCCGCGCCGACGACCAGATCAAGCTGCGCGGCTTCCGGATCGAGCCGGGGGAGATCGAGAGCGCGCTGCGCCGCAGCCCCCTGGTGCGCGACGCGGTCGTCACCGTCCGCGCCGACGCCCCCGGCGGCGGCCGGCTGGTCGCCTACGTCGTCCCCGCCGACCCGGCGGAGGAGGCCCCCTCCGCCCTGGAACTGCGCGCCCACCTGGCCGAGTCGCTGCCACCGCACCTGGTCCCGTCGGTGTTCGTGCCGCTGGAACGGCTGCCGCTCACCCCGAACGGCAAGACCGATCGGCGGGCCCTGCCCGACCCCGGGCCGGCCCAGGGCGCGGCCGGTCCGTACCGCGCGCCGGGGACCGACACCGAACGCCGGATCGCCCGGATCTGGGCCGATGTCCTGGGCATCGAGGAGGTCGGCGCCGACGACAACTTCTTCCTGCTCGGCGGCGACTCCATCCTCAGCATGCAGGCGGTGTCGCGGCTGCGCCGGGACGGCCTGCACCTGGCCACCCGGGACCTGTTCACCCACCAGACGGTGGCCGAACTGGCCACCGTCGTGCGCGACGCCCCCGAACCCGGCGACGACGGCCCGGTGACCGGCGACGTGCCGCTCACCCCCATCCAGGAGTGGTTCCTCACCACCCCGCGCGCGGCCCACCACCACTTCAACCAGTCGACGCTGCTCGAACTCGGCGCCGACCCGGACCCGCGGGCGCTGCGGGCCGCGCTGGACGCCCTGCTGGAGCACCACGACGCGCTGCGGATGCGCTTCACCCGCGAGGAGACGGGCTGGCACCAGTTCAACCCGCCGCCGGCCCGCACCGACGACCTCCTCGTCCGCCACGACCTGACCGGCCGGTCCGCCGAGGACGCCGAGGCGGCCATGGCCAAGGCCGCCGACGAGCTGCACGGCGGATTCGACCTGGCCCGGGGCCCGTTGCTGCGGGCGGCCCTGTTCACCGGCGCCCCGGGCCGCCCGGCCCTGCTGCTCCTGGTCGCCCACCACCTGGTGATCGACGCCGTCTCCTGGCGGGTGCTGCGGGACGACCTGGAGAGCGCCTACCGGCAGGCCGTCCAGGGCGCCACGATCACCCTGGGGGAGCGCGGCACCTCCTTCCGGGAGTGGGCGCAGCGGCTCGCCGCCCATGTCGCCGAGGGCGGTCTGGACCACGAACTGCCGTACTGGGAACAAGCGGTGACCGCCCACCCGGCTCCGAGTTCACCCGCCGGGACCGCCGCCGAGCCCGCTGCGGTCGAGCCCGCCGCGGTCGAGACCGCGGCCGTCGAGACCGCGGCGGTCACCGTGGAACTGGACGAGGCGGACACCGAGGCGCTGCTGCGCGCCGCCCCGGCGGCCTACCGCACCCGCGTCAACGACGTGCTGCTGGCCGCCCTCGCCCTGGCGCTGGCCCGTTGGACCGGGCACCAGCGGATCCGGCTGGACCTGGAGGGCCACGGTCGCGAGGACGTGCTGGACGGCGTGGACCTGTCCCGCACGGTCGGCTGGTTCACCACCGTCTACCCGGTCACCTTCCAGGTCCCCGCCCCCGAGGACCTCGCCCCGGACCGCGACTGGCGCGCCCTGGTGAAGTCGGTCCGCCGCCAGCTGCGCGAGGTGCCGGGGAACGGACTGGGCTTCGGCGCCCTGCGCACCTTCGGCCCGCCCGAGGTCCGCGAGCGCCTGGCCGCCGGCGTGCACGGCCAGGTCGTCTTCAACTACCTCGGCCAGTGGGACGCACGCCCCGAGGCCGCCGGGGACGGCCTGGTCCGGGCCGAACTCGGCTCCTTCGGCCAGGACCACGACCCCCGCGACGGCGGCTCGCACCCGGTCGAGGTGGTGGGCGCGGCGCAGCACGGCCGTCTCGCCTTCACCTGGCACCACCGCCCCGCCGTCCACGACACCGCGACCGTGCGGCGGGCGGCCGAGGAGTTCGCCGCCGCGCTGCGCCACATCGCCCGGCACGCCCGGGGAGGACGGTGACCACCGCCCACCCCGGTCGGACCGCCTGAAACACACCGCCGATGAAGAACCGACGATGACGAAGGAGCAAGACATGGACGAGAACACCCGTTACCAGGTGCTGCGCAACGACGAGGAGCAGTACTCCCTCTGGCCCGTCGACATCGAGGTGCCCGCCGGCTGGCAGCCCGTCGGCAAGGAGGGCACCGAGGCGGAGTGCTCCGCCTACGTCGACGAGGTGTGGACCGACATGCGGCCGCGGAGCCTGCGCGAGCGCATGGAGAACGCCGAAGCCTGACGTGACCGTCCCACGACAACCCCCGAGGAGCTCACCGTGACCCCCGTGCTGCGCACCGAACACCTGGAGTTCATCCCCTACCGGCCCGAGCACGAGGACGCCTTCGTCTCCCTCCTGCGCAACGCGGAGGTGTGCCGCTGGATGGGCCAGGACCTCGTGCCCGAGCCGCAGATCCGCACGCTGTTCAAGGCGATCCTGACCGAGGTGTACCCCAAGGAGATCTTCGACGTGTGGGGCCTGTGGCTGGACGGCGCCTACGCGGGCCACGCGGAGGTGAAGCGGACCGGCAACGTCGACGGCCATGAGCTGATCGCCGCCCTCGTCCCGGAGTTCTGGGGCCGGGGCCTGGGCTCCGAGGTGGTCCGCGGCCTGATCCGCTACGCCGCCGACGAGCTCGGCCTCAAGGAGGTCTACGGCCTGGTGGGCGCGGAGAACACCCCGAGCCTGGCGATGTGCGAGCGGCTGGGCTTCCGGCACCTGCGCGACTCGGTCGACGAGGACGGCTCGGTGGCGAAGGTGGTGGTCATCGCCACGGCCGACGTGAGGTGATCCGGTCGGCCCGAGGCGTGGTCCGGCCCCCGGCGCGTTCCACTGCGCCGGGGGCCGGACGGCTCCCGTTCGGTCGTACCGGCGCCGGAAGCGGGGGCGCGGCGCCACGGGCCCGACTGCCGTGGCCGGGCCGGAGGGTCGCCGCGCTCGACGACCCGCTGCGGGCGGGCGTCGACGGCGTCACCGGGTGGCCGGGCCGAGGTGGGCGTCCAGGGTGGCGCGCAGCAGCGGGTCGATGTCCGTACCGCCGGTGACGAGCCGCAGGCTGCCCCAGGCGCGCAGTTGGGCGAGGCCGTGCAGGTTGGCCCAGAGGGCGGCGGTGGCGGCGGTCGGGTCATCACGCTGCGGGTGGACCTCCGCGATCAGGCCGGCGAAGGTCAGGAACAGCGGCAGGGTGGTGCGGCGGAGTTCGGCGCCGCTGCCCTCCAGCAGATCGTGACGGAACATCAGCTCGAACATGCCGGGGTTCGCCGCAGCGAAGCCGAGGTAGGCGCGGGCGAGGGTGTCGATGCGGGTGCGCGCGTCGGCGCCGCTGGTGGCGACGAGGGCGTCGGCGCCCGCGAGGCAGTCGGTGAGCTTCCCGAAGCCGTGCCGGGCGATGGCGGCGAGCAGGTCGCGGTGGGTGGCGAAGTAGCGGCGCGGCGCTCCGTGCGAGACCCCGGCGTGGCGGGCGATCTCGCGCAGGCCGAGCGCGTGCACGCCCTCCCGCGCCACCAGCTCGACGCCGGCGGCCACCAGCCGGGCGCGCAGGTCCCTGTCCTGATCAGTCATGGACACTGTCTACCAGCCGGTAGTAGAC